>JAFSWY010000367.1 GCA_017444295.1 Selenomonadaceae bacterium
CGAACTTGGAAACGATTCGCGAATTGCTGAGAGACTATGGCGTGGAATCTGAATAAAATTTTCATTTTGCTCTTGCAAAATTGAGAAATATCGTGTATGCTAGAAGCCAAGACGATTGCATAAGCGATTGTGATAAACACGACAACCTCATGTAGTTCCCATGATGTATCGCCCATCATGGGAATTTTTTTGTGGGGAGCGTCCGGGAAAGAAATTTGCCCTTTTCCAAAAAAATGCTTTACAAGACATTTCTCTTGTGCTAAACTACGTCATGTAGGTAAAACTTTGCTTGTCCGTCAAATCCAAACATGGCGGGCAGGGAGGCGATAGCAAGGAATCGTTCTTGCTTTATATCTATTTTTAGGAGGTTGTATTTTTATGAGTTCAATTAGTTTTAGCTCTATGGACCGCGTTGTCGTCAATGGGTATCTTTCTGCTACAGGTGATGTCAGCACGACGAAATATAAGAATGCCATTGGCCAGATTACTGGCGTGAGCGGCACGGATGTTTCGCTCAAGATGCTGAGTTTTTCAAAGAGTGGCATTACTTTTGGAAGCGGTGCTGCTGGTGTTACTTGGAATATTACGGGTACCAATAATAATGACTACATTATCTTGGATGGCTCTGGCACGGTGTCCGGCGGTGCAGGCAATGATACGCTGAAGGCTGTAGGCGCCAATGCCGAGGTTCTTCTCTCCGGCGGCGCAGGTGCGGATAGCTTGGTTGTTGGCAGCACGGCTTCGGGCAACGTCAGCCTTCAGGGTGGCGCGGGAGCCGATGTTTTCATGCTCTCCACGCAGTCGACGGCTACAGTCACGTTTGTTGACTACAATGCGGCAGAAGGCGACAAGATTTATGGCGTGACTGTCTCTGCTGCTGAAAAGTCAGATCCTACTGTAATGGGTCAGCTGATTACCTCCGACGGTGTCCTGACAATTCCTGGGACGAGTGCTAAGGCTCAGCTCAAGACGAAGGGCGATGGCTATTATGCCGCTTATGTTGAGGGCATTGGCATGGTCTATGCCGGCGGCGAGAAGGGCACTTCGGTCAATGCCTCTGCAGAGACGCAGTCTGTGACTGTCATCGGCAATAATAATGATGTGGGAGATGTTCTCCGCGGCGGTTCCGCTAAGGATACTATCTATGTGGGTGCAACCGACTCGGTGCTCGGCGGTCGTGGCGACGATTCCATTATCATTGCAACAACTACCGATAGCACTTCGATTGGATTCAGCGATGTGGCAAATGCCGGCACGGATACTTTGCAGAGTGCGGTTCTTGGCTTTGGCGATACTGCAACGCATATGTACATGGCCAACGGAACCTTGGGTGTCAACTTCAAGGGTGCCAAGCTCGATACGATGACAGGCACGCTGACCTTGAACGGCAAGGACGGCAGCTTGGTAGTTACCAGTGCCACTGCTACGGATGGTACTGCGAATGCATCCACGAATATTGTTATGCAGGATAAGACGGGGACGTACAATACGACGGTCTTCCAGGGCACTTATGAGGCTACTACCAAGGATGCAACGGTTTATTATGCTACCAGCAGTGGCAATGCAATGCTTGACTTCAGCGGCGTATCGGATGACATGGTAGTGGATCTCACCGGTACCGGCTTTGGTGGCGATACTTCGGTTTACTACAACATCAATCGTGTCAAGGCTGGTAACTCCGCCAGCGGCACGGTGGTTATGGTGGGCAGCAGCAATGCCAAGAACACCTTGGAGGCGGCTGGCGCGCAGACCAGCCTCTGGGGCGGCTCCGGCAGCCAGGATGACAGCCTCATCGGCGGCACCGGCAAGGACTTCTTCGCCCTCGGCACGAAGGGTGGCAGCGACAAGGTGGCTCAGTTCACCGCAGGATCCGAGGCAGTTTCCGATGTGGTCTATGTCCTTGCCAAGGGCATTTCCGGCGTGAAGAAGAACACTACTGGCGATGTTACCTTCTCCTTGGCCGATGGCAGTGCCTTGACGCTCCAGAACAACGATAGCCTCACGGATGATGCCAAGATTGGCTTCAGCACCAGCGGCGATCAGGCCGACACTTACGGCAAGATCAGCTCCGGCGCAGGCGCTTTCACCTATGAGGGCGATGTGGGTGCTTATGTCTCTGGCAAGAGCGGTGGTAGCATTGCTGTTTCCACGACGGAGGCTGCTACGGTATGGCTCGATGGCGCAGAGGGCGTTGCCTATCAGAACATCACCAGGGTGGATGGTTCCAGCAACACGGGTGACCTCATTCTGGGCGGCACTTCGGCCAGCAAGGAAACCCTCATCGGCGGTGCCGGCAGCAATACCCTCTGGGGCGGTGCTGGCGACGACACTCTCGTGGGCGGTTCCGGTGCCAACACCTTCTATGTGGGTGTCAACGAGGGCAAGGATGTCATCACCGGCGCGAATGCTTCCGACAAGGTCATGCTCTACAACCTGGCTTCCACGGATGTCAAGAGCGTCAACGTCAAGAACGGCAATCTCGTGGTCGAGTTCACCAATGGCGGCGGCTTCACGGTCAACGACTATGCGAACGGCCCGGCAACTTACGAGTTCACGGACACTTCCTTCAGCCGCGAGGATTTGATGAGCTCCAACAGCTAATTTCTCTTCGGTTTTTGGGTTCCCCCTGCTCTGCAGGGGGAACTTTTTCGTGATATGAATGATATTTTAATTATTATATTGATGAAAGGAAATGAGCATGAACATACTGTTTCTCCATCCCAACTTTCCGGGCCAGTTCCTGCACCTTGCCCGCTATTTCGCTCGGGATGAGGCCCATAGGGTGTTCTTTCTGACGAAGGAAACCAACGGAAGTTCCCTGCGGAACGTGAATCTCGGCATCTACAAGCCGGCCCGGGAGGCCACGAAGGGCATCCATCCCTATGTGAAGATCATGGAGGAGGCTGTGCTGGACGGGCAGGCCACGGCCAAGGCCATGGCGGATCTGCGGCAGAAGATGGATTTCGTGCCGGATGTCATCATATCCCATACGGGCTGGGGAAGTACGCTTTATGCGAAGGACATTTATCCCGATGTGCCCCTGATCGGGTATTTCGAGTGGTATTACCATACCTATGGCTCCGATGTGGTCTACTGGCCTTCCGACAAGGTGACCGATGACATGCGGCTGCGCATCCGGACATTGAACGCCCATCATCTCCTGAACCTGGAGGAATGCGATGTGCGCTTCACGCCCACCGAATGGCAGAGGAAACAGTTCCCTGCCCGCTACCAGGAGGGGATGCAGGTCATCCACGAGGGAGTGGACACGGAATACTACAGGCCGGAGCCGGGAAAGAAGCTCGTCCTTCCCCAGAAGAAACTGGATCTCTCCGGGGCGAAGGAGATCATCACCTATGTGTCCAGGGGCTTCGAGCCCTACCGGGGATTCCCCCAGTTCATGGACGCAATCCGCATGGTCCTGAAGCAGCGTCCGGAGTGCCATGTGGTGCTGGTGGGCTCGGACAAGAACTGCTACGGGCCGATGCCGGCGGGAACCACATGGAGGAAGATGGAGGAGGAGAAGGGCGGCTATGACAGGAGCAGGGTCCACTTCCTTGGGCACTGCGAGATGGAAGTCTACCGTGCCGTCCTGCAGGCATCCACGGTCCATGTCTATCTCACCCGTCCCTTCGTCCTTTCCTGGTCCATGCTGGAGTCTATGGCCTGCGGCTGCTGCCTCGTGGCCTCCAGCACCCCGCCGGTGGAGGAAGCGGTAGAGGACGGGAAGGACGGCCTGCTGGCCCATTTCCTGCATCCCGAGCACATCGCCCTGCGCATCAACGAGGCATTGGACAATCCAGGCCTTCGTGAGCGGCTGGGCAGGGCGGCGCGGCAGACCATCCTGGAGCGCTATGACACCCGTGACTGTCTGCGCCGGCAGGTCAACATGATCTATGGTGCGCTGAAATGAACGGGTTGGATCTCAGCGCATTTCTTCCCCCCGGAGCCTTGCGGGTTGTCCATTTCGGAGGGGATGGGACGACCCGGGACCGGTTCCTTCGCATACATCCCGACTGCCGGTATCTGCAGGGAGGGCCGGGGGATGATGTGAATCTCTGGAAGGCAATGGAGGGACCCGCGGACTGCATTGTCTATGAGGGGGAGGCTGCCGCTGCTCTCAGCGCGGAAGTATTGGCGGCCCATGCTGCCCAACTGGCGCCGGAGGGGCAGGTCGTCGTGGCCATGGAGCATCCGGGCTATATCCGGCGCATCCTTGCCCTTTTGGAGGGGCGGGAACTTCCTGCTCCAGGAGGGCGTTTTCCTTCGGTGGTTTCCAGCATGGCGAAGGCGGCGGGGCTTTTTCCCGACCGCATCATTCCGGGATTCGATTCGGGGGATGAGGAGGAGAAGAGCCGCCCTGCCACCCGCCAGCTTCTCGCCGCCATGGAGGCGTGGCGGAAGGAGCGGGGACAAGACGCATCATCGGACCCTTGGGCCTGCCGCTATGTCATGCGGTTTGCGAGGAAGCCCTTCGAACGTCTGTTGCTCCATGCCTTTCTTGGGGAGGCGCTTGTGACCTGTCGGGTGCGCCTTCAGGAGCCCGGGGAATTTCTGGCGACCATTCCGGGGGTTGACTATCTTGCGCAGACGAATGCCGACCTGTCCCTTGCCGGGCGCTATCCAAGAAAGGTTTTCTTCTTCCAGAGGATGCGGTTCCTGACGGTTTCCAATGGGCTGGAAAATATCCGCCGGGTCTGCAACAGGGGATATCTCGCCATTGGCGAGACGGATGACAATTTCACCCCGTGGAAGAAGGATCACGAGGCATCCCGTTATCTGGAATTCCGGGGAATGCATGCCCTTCAGGTGTCCACAGAGGCATTGGCGGAGCTTGTCCGTCCCTTCAATCCGGAGGTGGCGGTGTTCCGCAATGAGCTCAGGGAGCTTCCTCCTCCCAGGGAGTTTATCGAAGGGGATGCGGTGACGGTGTTCTTTGGGGCGTTGAACAGGGAACAGGAATGGCAGGACATCATGCCCGCCATCAATGAGGCCATACGGGACTATGGAGGACGGATCCGCTTCCGGGTGCTGTCGGATCGGGCGTTTTACGATGCCCTTGAGACAGAGCACAAGGAATTTGTGGGGCGGGAGGATTATTACGGAGGCAAGTACGTGCCCTACGAGGTCTATGTCAATATCCTGCGCACGGCGGATATTGCGCTTCTTCCCCTCCATGATACGGAGTTCAACCGCACGAAGAGCGACCTCAAGTTCATCGAGAGCGCGGGGCATGGGGCCGTGGTCCTGGACTCCCCGACGGTGTACCGGGCGACAGTCCGGGATGGCAGGACAGGATTTCTTTACCATACCCCCGGGGAGTTCGCCGAGCGCTTGCGCTTCCTGGTGGAGCA
>JAFSWY010000368.1 GCA_017444295.1 Selenomonadaceae bacterium
AAGCCACAATCCAGCGGGGACGCTTGGAGTAGGGAAGCTCGACAGCGTATCGTTTCGCTTGCTGATAAGGCGTGAGAAATATTGAAAACCACCTCATACCTCATACTTGAAAAATCCATGCTCCAGCAGGAATTTTTCTGCCTCCCGTGCCATGGCCGTGATGTCCCGCCCATCTGCCGTAACTACTTTTTCCGGCAGGCAGGATTCCTCCATGGGGATTTTGTGCTTGGCTTTCTCCGAGGTGAAATAGTTGTGTTCGGCGGCAAAGCCGGGGACAGGCTGTATCAGGCAGTTGTTCCATGTTTCGAGGATTGCGGCGGCAGAGATCCCCTTTGGGTTGATAGCCTCGAAGGAAGAAAAGTCTGCCGTCCCCGCAGGGCCGCTTTCTTGGTAAAGGCGCACTGCCTCATGCAAGATGTTCTTTTCCTGCTCCGACAGCGGCTGAAAGGCTTGCATGGTGGCCACATTGTCCCGCACTTGCTCCAAATTGCTCATGCCGGAGATGACAGCCTTCACCCCCGCAAGTTCACCTGCAAAACGAATCCCCCAGGAAGCCACGGATTTATCTGGTTGCGCTTCCTTCATGAGCCTTTCCGCTTCCTGGGGAGCTTTGGCGAGCAGGCCGCCTTTGACCGGCTCCATGATAAGCACCTCACGGCCATGCTTGCGGATGGTTTCGTAGCACTTGCGCGCCTGAATCAGACGGGCATCCCAGTCAAGATAATTGACGACAATCTGCACGGCATCCACTTCGGGATGTTCGGCCAGAATCCTGCCCAGAACATCGGCGGTATCGTGGAAGGAAAAAGCGATATGGCGGATTTTCTCCTCCGCTTGCCACTCCTTGAGATGCTCGAACATACGGCAGCTTTTCACCTCGCTGTCGTAGCGAATGGCGTTGAGATTGTGCAAAAGGAAGTAATCGAAATAATCCACGCCGCAATTGGCAAGCTGTTCGTGAAAAATGTCGATGACCTGCTGCTCCTTGGTGATGATGAAGGTGGGGAGCTTCGAGGCAAGGACAAAGCTCTCCCTCGGCTTGCGTTTCACCAGACATTCCTTGATGGCGTTTTCGCTCTTCCCGTCGTGATAGACAAAGCTGGTGTCAAAATAATTGTACCCCGCCGCCATGTACTCGTCCACCATTTGGCTGACCTGCTCCAAGTCGATGTCCTTGGAATCTGACGATTTCAGCGGCAGACGCATCCAGCCGAACCCAAGATTTCCCTTTTCCATGTTCATGACCACAGTTTCCATAACGAATACACCCCTCAGCTATTTTTCTATGCTCAGATTCTATCTATACTAACATTTTACAGTTTTCAATAAATATTGTACAATGCCAATAACGGAATCTGCTATATCAGAAACGAATAGTGAGGCATGGATATGATTGAAATACATTTGCTGGAACAGCTCTCGGCCTTTGCCGAATGGGGCACCCTTTCCGCCGCTGCCGAAAAACTGCACACCTCCCAGCCCGCACTGACACGCTCCATGAAGAAACTGGAGGAGGAACTTGGCACGACACTCTTTGCCCGCAGCAAGAATCGCCTTGCCTTGAACGAAACCGGATTATTTGCCGCCCAGTGCGCCGAGCGCGTTCTTAACGAGCATATAGAGTTCGAGCGGCGCATCAAGGCGTTTGACCGCAGCCTCCATACCCTGTCCGTGGGCTTCTGCGCTCCCGTGCCCCAGACCGTCCTGATGCCGCTTCTCAACAGTCTTTTTACCGGAATGACAATATCGGCGGATATGGAGGATGACGAGAACTTTCTGGCAAAATTGGAGCAAGGCACTTACCAACTGGCAGTAACCCACGAGCAGCCGACGGGGGATATGTACCATTGGAAGAAATGCGGCCATGAGGACTTGTTCATGGCACTGACCCCCGGCAATCCCCTTGCTTTTTGCCCGGAACTGCACCTCTCCGACTTGGACGGTATGTCCGTCCTGCTCCTCACACAGATTGGCTTTTGGGCCAACATCAACAAGGACAAAACTCCCAACACCAAGTATCTGCTGCAAATCGAGCCGGATTCCTTTTGGGAGCTTGCCTCCCATTCCGACTATCCGGTGTTTGCCTCAAGCTGGCACATACGGCGAGGCGAGACCCTTTCCGGCAAAGTCAACATTCCCCTTGCCGACCCGGAGTGCCATACAGACTATTATCTGGTGTGCCTTGCCTCCGAAAAAGACAGGTTTTGCCAGCTCTTCGACAATGTGACGGAAAACACCATACAGTAGGAAAACAGATGAAGAAGGACATGCCTCCGTCACCTCATCGAAGCGTGTCCGCGCCGCCTCGTATCGCTCCACCAAGCCGCTGTAGCGTTTCTGGTACTCCCCTTGGTCTTGAGCAATCCTTGCATTTTCGGCGATGCAGTTCTGCGTCATCTCCACCAGCACCGCCAGTTCCTGCCCCAAGTCGGCTTTCTCCTGCTCCAACTCCGATGTATCGCAGAGGGTCTGCCGAACGAGCCGGGCATTGGCGGCAATCTCATCCCGCTCCATCACCAGCTTGTTGCCCCATGCGTCAAGGTTGCCTTCAATCCACGGTTTTCCGTCTGCCACAACAGGGTTCTCCTGAAGCCAGCCATGGAATTTTTCCAGAAAAATCGCTGTTTCAAGCCCAAGCATCCCTGCCAATGTTGGGCTGACACAAATGGGGTTCTCGCACGCAAATAAATCTTTCATGTTCTTCATCCTCCTAAAGCTACGCCCGTCATGGGCAAAAAGTCTTCCTGATGGGGTATATCTGCCGAAACTGCTCGGTACAAGTGATTTCGGCGCGACGCCCTATCCCTTCTTTCAGTGTAAGCCAAAAAAGTAAAACTGTTTTCTTATGATTTTGCGCATTTTTAAGTGACATAACGTCAAAGAAACCTCTTTCGCCTGATACGAAGCCAGATACCACCTCCCGAAAGCTCCTGTAGAATAAGGTATCAGATAAAATCGAACGGATTTTTTGCCCTAAATGGGCAAAAAGTACAGTTGTACACCATGAAAGGATTTTGCCCAATTTGGGCAAAATTTCCGTGGGATGTATCATCCGTATCAGCATAAACCGATACAGAATAAAAAACTTCTTATAAAGTTGCTAATTTTAGACTGAGCAAAATTTGGACTTGACAGGTGTGAATAGGCGTGGATAGGGGCTTCACAGCGTTTTTCCGTCCGCTCGTTTGCCCATGACGGGCAGAAAGAACAGTCGAACGCAACGAATGGCTTTTGCATGACAAAAGCAGACTGATACCGATAGCGGATGTGGAAGGACTTGACAATGTGTGATTAGGTGGTATAATCCATTTTGGGTAAGTATGCATAAAATCAGTTGGTATGAACAATCACAACTGCCGAGCCAAACGGCATAATACGGGAAGGGAGTGATGATTAACGGTAACAGATTGGTAACACTTTTTGAACAACCAGTGGAAAGTTCTTGTTTTGACCACAATATATAGTGGTTCGATAACGCGACAAGGGACAATATGTAGCGGATAGGTGCGCTTTCATGTTCCTGCATGGAGATGGCCAGGGCATCGGCGGGAGTGTCGGCGTGTTCCGGCGGGTGGTGCGCCGCAATGGTGCGCTTGGTGAAGATGGCCGACTTGCCCTTGTAGCCCTCCTTTCCGTATTCCTCCAAGGAACGGAGCAGGGGGTAGGAGGCATCCTTGGCGAATACCTTCTTCAAGACGGCATCTTCCACGATGTGCCCATAGAGGCGGACATAATCATCGTAGGCCGAATTGAGCGCAGACTGTGCCTCGGCAAGCTGCTCGTCCTCGCCATCGGCCACCTGGACATAGATAACCTGACGCACCGCATCACGAATGCGCATGGCGCTCATCATGCGCTGGCGGTCTTGGGCATTCGCCTTGACTTCCTCCACGGAGCTGCCGTTGTAGAACTAGAGGGAGCCGTCCTCAATGAAGAAGGACAGAAGCGGCACATCGGCACTGTCGGCCATGAGTTGCTTGGGCAGGGGGATTTCCTCGGCGGCCGGGGCATAGACTTGGGGCAGATTTCCCATGACCGAGGCGAGCTCCTCAAGGAAAGGCCGTTCCGGGGCGGGATGGCAGACCAGCTCATGGCCATAAGCCCTTGATTCCACGGCCAGAGTTCCCAAGACATTTTCCGGGTGTTCCAGAAAATAAGGATTGACGGGCAAATCCCGTTCCTCCGGGTATGCCGTAGCCTCCACCCAGCTTGGCAATTCCTCCTCGGCAGTTCTTGGCGTTTCCCGCTTGCGGAAAAAAAGGATGTCGCTGGTGACTTCGGTTCCCGCCTCGTTCAAGGCGGTGTTGGGGAGACGCACGGCGCCTACAAGGTCAGCCCGCTGTGCCAGATACTTTCGGGCAGTGGAATCCTTCTTGTCCATCGTCCAATGGCTGGTGACGGAGGCCATGACCCCGCCGGGGCGCAGTTGGTCAATGCCCTTGGCAAAGAAATAGTCATGGATGGAGAATCCTTCCTGCGCATAGGCCGGGTCGTAGGGCTTGTAGTGGCCGAAGGGGACATTGCCCACGATGAGGTCGAAGGAGTCATTGGGGTATCTGGTGGTTTCGTAGCCCTGGATATTCACCTCGGCTTTAGGGTAAAGCGCCTTGGCAATGCGTCCCGTGAGGGAATCCAGTTCCACGCCGTAGAGATGGCTGCTTTCCCGCATCCCCTCCGGCAGTTCGGCAAAGAACCTCCCCACGCCCATGGACGGCTCCATGATGGTGCCGCCGGAAAAGCCCATGGCCGACAAGCCCTGATACATATTCTGGATAATCCCGTTGGGGGTGTAGTGGGCGTTGAGGGCGGAGCCACGGGCAGCAGTGTATTCCTTGTTGGAAAGAATCTGTTTCAAGAGCGCCGCCTCGCTGCTCCATTCCGGCTTCTTGAGGTCAAAGGCATCGGGAATGCCGCCAAAGCCGGCATACTGCTTCAGGATTTGCCTTTCTTCCTCGGTAGCGGTACGGCGTTCCGTTTCGATGTGCTGCAAGGTGCGGATGGCCAGCACATTGGCGCGAAAGACGTTCTTGCCCCAACTGTTCCCGCGAATCTGGGTAGCGTCCTCCTCCAAAATCTCTTGGAATGATTTTCCTGCGCCTCCCTCGGCGGTCAGTTCAAAGGGCTTTGCCGTTTGGCTGGCTGTATCGGTGGAAGTGGTCGGCTGCGGAGCAGGAGCAGTTTCCTCTGTGGGCATCTCGGGCGAGGATTCCGAGACAAGGCTCTCCGACTCTGCTTGCCGACTGCCTTCCTCCAACTCCGGCAGGACTTCCTCCTCCACGGGCATTTCCTCAAATGCGGGAGGAGCTTCCCCATCGGCAGACGGTCCGGCTTCGGCGGCAGTCTCCACCTCCGGGGCAGACAGGACTTCCGTTTCGGATTCCGTGCTATGTTCGCTATTGGAAGATGTTTCCTCATGAGACAGCTCCGGCTCGGCGGGAGTGTCCTCTGGCAAAACCTCTTCCTCTGCCAGCATTTCATCCGTGGCATAGTCCTCGCTCTGCCATTCCGTGGACAGCACATCCGGCTCCTCCGGATCCTGCGGCGGCGGTGGTGTCTCTCCCATGACGGGGTTGCTGCGGTCATCCGTCACAGCCTCGCCGAAGGCATCGAACAGGCTTGGCTGCGACGCGAAGCTGGCTTGGTTCTCTGCTTCTCTGGCTTCCCGCCGCTCCTGCCGTACCTTCTCAAGGTCGGCGCCGGCATCTGCATACTGCTCCTCCAAGGCGCAGCGAAGCCACCCTGCCGGGTTCTGTATAGGCTTGTTCTGCTCGATGTGCTTTTTGAGCAGCGCAAATTCCTTCAGCACCAGTTCCTCGCCATACCTTTGGAGGTACTTCTTCAGGGTGCTTGCTTGAAGTCCATAGGTCGAAGCAGTGTGCAACAACAACGCTGCCTTGCTCTGGGCAGCCTCCTCCCTCGGAGGCTCATTGCCGTGAGTTGCTGTTGTTGTTGTTTTCTCTGGATATTCTCTGTAGTTATTCTCTGGTATTGGTGGTGCCAAATTGGCATCTTCCATTTGGTCAATTTGGCACAATGGAGAGTGACAAGTTGGCACCATCATTGTGCCAACCATGTCAGGGGCAGGGAGCAAATTGCCCGTCAAGCCCCGTGGTTCCTCATAGTGACAAGTTGGCACTATGGATGTGCCACCAGCATTGGGGACCGCCAACCCTTGATTTTCCTCATGGTGCCAAATTGGCACTATGGATGTGCCATCAATGGGAGTTGCATCCGATTCGCCATTTTCTGCGGTGGAGGGCGTTGCCTCCTTGGTCGGTTCGGGAACGCCCACGAGGGATTCTCCCTCCGGCACCGGCTCGCCCTCCCTATTCTCTCCCTCCCCTGGCTCCAGCGATTCGGGAGGAGGCACAGGCTCCGCCTCCAGCTTCGCCAAAAGCTCATAGTTCACGGTGTACCACTTCGTGCGGTCAAACCCCTTGCGGTTGTAGTTCGCCGTGAGGATTAGCCGCTGCCGCTCCAAGCCCGAGATAATGCGGATAATCGTGCGCCGCGACCAGAAGGGAAACTGGCTGCACCATTCCTCGATGGTGTTGTAAATCCACCGATGCCCATCCATCTCATGCTTGCTGCGGTCTATCCAGTAATGTAGCTGTTGCAGGAACATAGCCTCGTTGAGGCCGATTTTCGTCGCCAAGGTAGGAAGCACCATCAGAGGGACTTCCTGAATCAGAAGGCTGCCCATGTGTAATAACCCCTCTCGCGCAAACCGGAAAGTGCGCCACGGGCGACGAAAATTGCGGTCAGGCCATCCCTTTTCCGGCCAAAGAAACAGGATGATGCCGCTGAGCCCTTGCCACTACTGGCTTTTCCGATTTGGTCATATTATTACACAAGCGTCCAGCACGGCGATGTTGATCCGCTTCGCCCGGTCAAGCGTTTCCTTCTCGCGGGTGCTCTGCTCCTCCCGACGCAGGCACTCCATGCCATGGATGACAAAGGTGTCGTTAGCCAACAATGCCTCCTGTATTTCCTTGCCCCCTGATACTGAGCTTCTGTCGATATTGGAGCCGATTTCCATCATTGCATCTCACACCCTGCTCTGTCTGTTCCCTTGCTGCCATTCTCCGCACTCTCATGCATTCCGGGCTAAGGCAGATAGAATTCTCTTGCCTTGGTTATACCATGCCTTTCCAGGATATCCCTGAGCTTCCCAACAATACCTATTTGTATATTCTATAGATTATTTTTTAATCAGTCAACATTATTTTTTACTAATCCCGATTATATTTTATGATTCATGATATCCTTGTGACAAAGGGGTATGCCTATGGATTGGAAAAACAACTTCCACAAGAGAATCAATGAATTGTGGGAAAAGGCAAAGGACAGGGATTACAGGCTCACACAAGCAGAGTATGCCAGACGGCTCGGCGTGACCAGGAATTCGCTCCTCGGCTGGCTGAGGGGCGCCGGCCAGCCGGATGCAGACGGCTTTGTCCGCATCGCCGCCATAGAGTGCGTGAGCCTGGAATGGCTGCTCGGTGACAGCCGGAAGGCGGATTGTTCCATCCCTGAGTCAACGGAGCGCGATCTCCTGATGTATTACAGGAACATCACAAGCCTGCACAAAGAAGACCTGCTTGTGATGGCAAAGCATTTCTACGTGCAGGACAATCCAACCGCCAAAAAGGTTTCTATCGAAAAAAAAGTAATCTCTTGATTCCAAGTTGCTGGAAAAATCATTAAATTCTATATATTGTGTAATTTTTATTTTTTAAGCAAACTCATATTACATCACCAAAGTCAATACATGTCTATATTGACTTTGGTCAAATTTCGTATATAATATAATCATAGAGTGGTCCTGCTTCAGTGGACGATTCAAAATAAGAGTGGTCCTGCTTCAGTGGACGATTCAAAATTAGGGGGTTATCGCCATGATAGCCCCCTTTAACTATGGGAGGGTCATTATGGACGAAATCAGATTATATAAAATTTCCTCTGAGTATTTGAAGTTTCTCCATTCGTTAGATAAAAGGATAAGCGTAAAATACAACAACCGTCCATTAAAACTACCAGAATTTCTCTAGTGTGGCATCCCCTCCCGTTCTTCCACGCCAATGAGCTTCGTGCGACAGATTGTGTCGGCAGGAACCCTGCCCTCGAAATTCCGTCTTTGAAAGATTTGAGCGAAAAAAGAAGCATACACGCAATCAAACGTGTATGCTTCTCTTTTTTGTCGTTCAACGACTGATTTCCATCCTGCGCTCGCAAAAATACACTGGGCGCAGGGAGCAATGCTCTGCGAATTCCCCGGCCGCCGCGAAGTTTGCCCCTATGGCATCCGGGGTATGGGCATCGGAACCGATGGTGACATACCTGCCCCCCAACTCGCGATAGCGACGGTAGATGGGCAGGAGCTCCTCGAGAACCGAGGGATCGCCCATCCTTCTTGTGTTAAGTTCCATCACCGTGTCCGTCGCGATGAGCGCTCCCAGCACTGCATCGATTTCCTCGGGGAATTCCTCATAGCGGAGCCTCGGATCCCCATAGGTCGCATAACGTGCGATATAGTCGATATGACCCAGGACATCGATGTAACTGTTTTGGTAGACTTCCCTTGCCATCATCATCAGATAGTCATGGTAGAGATCCTTCTTCTCCCTTGTTTCATAGATCTCCGGATAATAGATATCATACCCCTCCATCAGATGGATGGAGCCGATGACGAGATCGAAGGGAACCGTTTCCGCAAAGGCACGGTTCTCCGCACGGCTCTGTGGTGTCAGGCCAATCTCAACCCCCAGATGAAGGCGCTCCCCCCGAAGGGGCTCGTATTGCTTCCAGTATTCCTGAGGGTCAAAGGTGAAGTCCGCCTCTCCCGGGCAGTCGATATCCAGATGCTCTGTGAAGATGGCGCCAAGCCCCAATCCTTCCGCCCGCTTCAGGGCTTCCTCCGCCTTCATCTCCGAATCTGCAGAAAAGGCGGTATGCATATGGCTGTCATATCGCAACGATAGTCCCCCTTCTCTCATGCGTTCCGGGCAGCATAGGCCTCCTGAAGGGCAATGGCAAGCTGGTCCGGGCAGGAAGTCGGCTTGCCGTTGCAGGTATTTCCCTTGAACCGCTCGATGACAAGATCCATATCCATTCCCTCCACCAGCTTGGAGATTCCCTTGAGATTGCCATTGCATCCTCCCTCAAAGGACACATGCCTGATGGTCTTTCCGTCCAGTTCCACCTCGATGGAACGCGCACAGGTACCCTTTGTTTTGTAATGATATCTTCCCATATCTCTCACTCACTTTCTTTGACTTTTGGCCAAATTATTGTTCCACTCCAAAAACTTCCAACAAATCCACTCTCTCCATGATGCGGGAACTCTTCACATCCACATGGGCAAGCATGCTGTCAATCCTGTTTCCGATGGCTTTGTCGATGAGCTTGTCCACATCCAGTCCCCGCATGAGGAAAAAATAAAAGGGGTTCTGGTCCATCCGGACACCGATGCCGTACATGACAGCCGCAACATGCTTGCACATATAAGCCCAGTCTGGGCAACTGCAACCGAAATGGATCTCCTCGGGCGTCGGAAAAAGCCCCCCTGATGAAAAGAACATTTCCTTCAGTTCCTCCGGAAATTCTCCGCTCGCCAAAGATGACAAATCCTTGATCTTGCCCATTGCCTGCTCTTCTATTTCCTTGCGTTTCTTTTCAGGCAATGCCTCGATTCGGATATTTACGTTATAGGGCGTACGCCGACTTCCCTGCACTTTCGCCATGATATTGCCGCCGCTGATCTTGAGATCCACCACCGCCCTGGAGCGCACATACCGCTTGCCTCTGTCGATGCGGCTCGCATAATCGGCATAGCGTTCCAGATTGCGGCACCAGGCGTCTCCCCACCATGTCGTGCAGATCTTTCGTGGACGCCCCTGAAAAAAAATGGGTTCATAATCTCTTCCTTTTGCCCTTGCCTGTTCAACACTTGCCTCTGCTTTCCTTCGAAGTTCCTCCGCCGACATCTGCTGAAACTGGCCAAAGTAATCGTAATGTCTCATGGCATCCCTCCTCATACATCCAGTCTCATGAGCTCTACGATTTCCTTGTCGCTCAATTCCGTTACCCATTTCTCCCCTGCACCAATAATATTCTCCGCCAGTTCTTTCTTTCCTTCTATGATCTCATCGATGCGCTCCTCGATGGTACCCTTGGATACCAGCTTGTGCACCATGACATCCTTTTCCTGCCCGATGCGATAGGCACGGTCCGTTGCCTGGTTCTCCACAGCGGGATTCCACCAGCGATCGAAATGTATCACATGATTTGCAGCCGTAAGGTTGAGTCCTGTTCCCGCCGCCTTCACGGAGAGCACCATGTAGGGGCAGTACGCCTCGCCATTGAACTGCTCCACCATCTCCATCCGCTTTTTTACCCGCGTGCCTCCATGAATCGCCAGGCCCTCCCGATGAAATACATCTGCCAGGAAAGCTGACAGATACTCCGTGATTTCCCGATACTGGGTGAACACCAGGACCCTTTCCCTCTTCTCGTAAATCGTCTCACAAAGATCGCGAAGCAGGCCAAACTTTCCGCTGTCCGCAGGCGCATAGGCAGACTGCCCGAGGAATTGGTCCGGATGGTTGCAGATCTGCTTCAATTTCGTAATGGAGGAAAGGATCAGCCCACGACGGGCCATGCCGTCCGAAATGCCGATCTTCTGCTCCAGTTCCCTTACCTGCTGACGATAAAGCACAACCTGTTTCTTGCTGAGGGACACATAGTCCACCAATTCCATCTTGTCCGGCAGATCGCTGATGATGGACTTGTCTGTCTTCAACCTGCGCAGCACAAAGGGAGCGATCATCTGCCTGAGCTTTTGGTAGCTCTCGGGCCGTTCCACCAATTGGCTCGCATATTTTCGGAACTCTGCCGAACTTCCCAGGAGTCCCTTGTTTAAAAAATCAAACAGCGACCAAAGGTTCGAAAGATCGTTCTCTATGGGCGTGCCCGTCATGGCAATGCGGCAGCGCGTCTTCAGCTTCTTGATGCTCTTTGTCTGCTTCGTTCCCGGATTCTTGATGGCCTGCGCCTCATCCAGGATGACGGCATCCCACTGGATTTCCTGCAAGGCCTCCAGCTTTGCCGCCATGGTATAGGTCGTGACGGTAAGAAAGGGAAGTTCCTCCTGCAATTCCTTTTCCAGTTCAGCCTTTTTCCGCCCATGCAAGAGTTTGAGGGAAATTCCCGGCGCAAACCGCTCCGCTTCCTTTTCCCAGTTTCCGAGCAGGGACGCAGGAACAATGAGCAGAACATGGGCATCCCTTCTGTGTCCGCGCAGATGGTCCAAAAACGCCAGCACCTGCAAGGTCTTGCCCAGCCCCATATCATCCGCAAGGCAGGCACCCAGTCCCAAATCCGCCATGGCGTTGAGCCATGCATAGCCATCCTTTTGGTAAGGACGCAAATCAGCCCGTACCGTTTGGGGAACCATCACAGTCTTCAATTCCTGCGGATGGCTGAGTTTCTGCAAGAAATCCTTGAGCCAATCCCCATTGGAAAAGACGGGGCCAATGTCCAACGCATTATCCCCTGCCTTCTCCATACCGGCCTCCAAGCGCAGGGCTTCAAGGAAGGATATCTCGCCCCCGTATCCCTCCATTTCATCCAAGAGTTTTTGCAGACGTTCCTTGTCCACTACCACCCATTTCCCCTTGATCTGTGCCAAGCCATCCGTCTCGGCCAGCAACCGCTCCACCTCTTCCCTCGTGAGTGGCACGCCATCCACCATGAGACGCGGCTTCATTTCCACAAGAGAGTCCAGCCCCAAAAGGGATTTCTTCTTCTCCCCCAACGTCACCGTGAGCCGCAAGGAAGATGCCTTTCTCTTCCACCAGTTCGGCACGCGGCAGAGAATCCCCTCTTCCTCCAGCTTCGGAACCGCCCGCAGGATCTCATGGGCTTCCGCAGCGTTAAGCTTCAAAGGATGAAACATCTCCCCTGACTCGATGAATCCTCCGATCAAAGGAGATATTTCCGCCGCCCGGTTCAGACATCCAAGGAGCTCCAACAGCTTCCCCCGATCGGACTTGAACTCCGTCAGCGCATAATCCAAGGGCATGTGGCGCACGCGATCGTTTTCATCTTTCGTTGCATAAGTGGCAAGAAAGGCAAAGGGCCACATTTCGTCCTTGTTTTCCACCAAATGGAAGAACACCCGCTCCGGCACCTTGATATCCTGCCGTTTTCGCGAGAGATACACAGCCACCGATTCTCCAAAACCACGGATTTCACCCTGAAACATTTCCGTCAGCCGTCCAAAGATGTTCTCCAGCCAGCCAATATCGATGTATTCCGAGCCAATGGCAAAGGGAATGGAATTCAAAAGCTGTGAAGCATCAAATTCTCCCAGTTTCACCTCGGTCTGCTCCCTGCTGATTTCCACCTCTGGCAAAGAGACCAAGGCCTCCACGAACTTCTCCGCCACAAGATGCAAAAAGGCAAAGGAACTGCTCTCTTTCATATTGCGGGAAGAGAATCCCAAATCGTAAAGTGCTTGGAACCTGTCCTCCCGAAACGCCTTCTCCCACTTCTTCCCTTCCCCGGATACCTCACTTGTGGCAGTATCCAGTTGAAAGGCCTCCGCTGTAAACAGGAACGATGGTGATGATGCCTTGTCCATAAGCCCTCCTATCCCCAACATTTATACCCATTCTCCTTCCCTCCCGCAGGAGAACCCGATTCTTACACGGTGAAGACCATCGTATTGAACCCATGATAGCTGCGGTAGAGAACCTGGTGTGCCCGTTTTTTGGCCACCTGCAGGACGATGGGCCTGATGTCTTCCGTTTTGACGGAAAGGGAGATATCTTTCATGGCCTCGCCGGGGAACCGG
The DNA here is from genome assembly GCA_017444295.1 of Selenomonadaceae bacterium. Lineage (GTDB taxonomy): Bacteria > Bacillota > Negativicutes > Selenomonadales > Selenomonadaceae > UBA3796. The sequence goes on from JAFSWY010000368.1 coordinate 12,857, forward strand.
AAGGGATCGATCTCATCCCCATCGTTCCGCAGGTGCAGCCGGAAGGTGCCATCCTCCCTGGCAATCAGGGTGAGCTGTGTCAGGATGTGCTCTCCCTTGGAAGGATGGGCCTGTTCTTCCATGAATCCACAGATTTCCTCCACAAGCAGACGCAGGGTATAGCGTTTCTTGCTGTCGGCCCCCCAGGATGCGGCAAACCGTTCCATGGCATCCAGCTGCCCTGCCACTTCCTCGCTGGTGCCCAGGAAGGTGGCGGCATAAATCCTTGCCACCTCTATGCGCTTCCGCTCTCCTTTTCGGCGCTTATAGGCAAAGAGCGTCAGCAATGTGATGATTTCGGCCAAAGGATAGACCAGCCAAAAGGCGTAAAACCCGAACTGCGCCAGAAAAAAGGCCAAAGGAAGGCTGGCACCGCACTGCCGCATGAGCACCACAAGGAAAGCACTGCTTTCGTCCTCCTCGGATTGCAGGTAGTTCTGCAGGAGCAGGGAAATCCCCATGAAAATCGTCCCGATGCAGAACAGGCGCGCCGCATGGTAGACCTTGGCGGTATCCTCAATCTCATCCAGCCCGAACAGCAGGTCCAGGATCCGGGGGCACACCATGGCCAATGCCGTGGCCAGCACCCCAAGCAACAGAGAATAGGCCAGTGCATAGCGGAACACACGGTGGAGCTCCGCAAAGTTGCACTCGGCAAAAAAGGTGGAAAACAGGGGCTGAGAGGTCTTGCCGATAAGCTCGTACAGGTAAATGAAGAGCAATGACAGATTCTCGATGACGTTGAACACCGCTACCCCATCGGTTCCCGCCATGCCCATCAGCAAGTGGATGGAAACCAGCGTGAAAATGGCGCCGAAGATGTACTCGGCAGAGGTGGCAAAGCCAAGGCGCAGGGGCTTGATGGCCTCCTGCAGGGATGCCGTATGGCGGCCAAGGGCGAGTTCCCCGTCCGTGCGCAGCAGGATATAACCCAGGCAGACACACACCGCCAAAAAATTGGAGAGAAAGAAACCGAAGCTGCACCCCGCAACGCCCCAATCGAACACGAACAAGAGAATGGCGCTGAGAACCACGTTCCCTGCACCGGCTGCCGTCTGTATGGAAACGGAAAGCCCGTCGGCATCGTCGTTCCTCAGATAGGAGCAGAAAACCTCCATCAGGATCTCGAAGGGAATGCCTAGCAGGATATAGAAGATATAGCTTTTGGACATCCCATACACCAGGCTGTTCTCCGGATCGGCACCGAGAAGCAGGAGCAGATGGTCCTCCCAAAGGAGCCCTCCCGCCGCAATGCCGATCCCCACCAAAACCGCAAGGCGCAGGAAAAAATTGAAGATGCACAGGGCATCTTCTTTTTTTCCCTCATGCATGAGATTGCTGTAGACAATCGCGCCTCCCATGGAGAGGCCAAACACGAAGAAGGTTGCCAGAAGAAACAGGGGAGAGACGAAGCCGATGGCGGCCAGGCCGTCCATGCCGATGGCATGGCCCACCAGGATCGTGTCCCCCATCTCCGCCAAGGCCAGGCCAATGGCCGCCAGGGGTGCCGGAAGCACCGAGTGCAGAAACATCTTGCGGGTGAAATAGGCATGGTCTACAGCTTTGCTCAAGAAAATTCCCCTCTCCTATCTGCCATCAAGCAGCTTCACGATATCCCCGATTTTCCCATCATTCGTCAGGGCATGGACGACCTTTGCGTAATTCTCTACAAAACGGGCAATGAACTCCTCGCTGTACTCCCTGGTATTGTAAGTCAGGTTGACATAAAAACCATCCTGCCGCCGATAGACAAAGAAGTTGAAATTCTCCTCCTCATGGTCCTCCACCCATTCCTGCACGGCCTTGCCCCCGCAGAAATCAAAGGGGCCGTCCAGATCCTCCCCCTGATAGGCGAAGGAAATGATCAAAGGCACGGGATCGCCCTCGTAAAGGGCATGGCGGCGGCAGAGGAGGATGTTTTCCTGGGTATCCCTGGCAAATTCCGCTGCCGTCATCGCTTCCGTCCAACGGACGCAGAGGGGATAGTGCCGGTAAAGAGCCCCCATCGTGCGCTCAAAGCGGATATCGTCCCTACCGTTGTAGATTGTAAGGCTGACTGCGGCCTGCTCCCCATTCCGATGGCTCTGCATCAGCCCGAAGGCCGCCGAGAAAATCGTCCCCTCCGTTATGCCATGTTCCTTCAGGAAACGGTCCACCCTCCCTGTCTCGATAGAAAGCGGCACAAAGATGGCCTTTGTCTCATTTTCGCCATTTGCATCGAGATCTCCGGGCAACTCACTCAGCTTCTCCGTAAAGGAGTGGACAAAATCCTCGTTCCACTGCTGCCTCTTCCGGTATTCCTCTCCTCCGATGGCATCTTCCATCTCATCATAGTAATCGAGGACGGAGTATTCCTCCGGCACGAGAGGTTCGCCCCGATAAGCGGCATCCACGTCCTCAAGGAAGATCTGGGTGGAATCGCCGTCGATGATCGGATGCAGGAAATCGAAGTAGAAATCCCTGGTCTTCCGCCCGTCTGCTTCCTCTATGAGAAAGAGCCGCACAGAGAACATCCGTGTCTCCGGCTTGTTCATGGAAAGGCGCAGGTTCTGCCTGAGCCCATCGTATTCCATGCGGGATACCTGCTCCACCTTCGGCTTCAGGTCCTTTCCATCGCCATTTCTCCAGCGAAGATTGCCGCCCGCAGGCGTAAGCCTCGCATCCACCGCAGGATGCGCGAGGAGCGCCGACTCCACCGCAGAGGCAAGCCTTTCCAGATCCGTCTCCGGCGCGAGATGTATGGTGATATCGCAGTGGACGCCATATCCCTCCTCGATCTCATTGCCCCAGGCATAGTGAAGTTCCTGAAGCGGGCCAAAGAAGTGGGTTTCTCTGTGCTCCCCATGTTTCCTGTCCACTGCCTCGCGACGGGACAGGAGTTTTGCAATGCCGATGGGGGTCTTTCCCTCATAGATGAGATTGAAATTGAGCTTCAGGTCACGGCATTCGGAGAGCAGGCGCACAACGCTCAGACTGTCGCCTCCCGCGGCAAAGAAGTCCTCTGCTGCACTCGCCCGCTTCATGCCCAGGGCCGCCGCAAAGCCCCTGGCCAGCCTGGCCTCCACCTCATTGGCCGGTTCCACATAGGCACCGGCGCTCTCGTGGATTTCCGGCAGGGGCAGTGCCTTCCGGTTGAGCTTGCCGTTCTGGTTGCGGGGAATCGCATCGATCTGGACGATGGCAGCCGGAACCATATAGGGAGGCTTCCGCTCCCGTATGAACGCGGCCAATGCTTCCTTGTCGATGGGCTCCTCTGCCACCACATAGGCGGCAATGAACTTTCCGCCTGCGGGATTGTCGCAGGCAATCACAGCGGCGTTCTTCACAGGCGGGAACTCATGAACGACCCCCTCCACCTCGGCCAGCTCGACGCGGAAGCCCCGGATCTTCACCAGCCCGTCACGGCGCCCCACGAACTCGATGTTCCCATCCATGCGATAGCGCACGATGTCCCCTGTCCGATAGGCAGTCTCATAGAGGGGCTGCTTGGAGAAGGGATTCGGGACAAAGACCTCTTTCGTCTTCTCCGGCCGGTTCAGATAGCCTCCCGTCACCTGCTCCCCCGCAACCCAGAGCTCGCCCAGGGCTCCCGGAGGCACCCGCCGTCCTGCGGTATCCACGATATAGATTGCCGTATTGTCCATGGGTTTCCCGATGGGAATATCCGGCTCATATTCCGTCATATCGTAACACGTGACAGAGACCGTGGCCTCTGTGGGCCCGTACTCATTGGCGATGATATAGGGATAGACCGGCTCGAAGGGCACCAGCTTCTCCCCTCCCACCACGATGTATTTCAACTCGGGGCAATCCATGGTCAGGGCGAATTGCCGCCCCACCTGGCTGGGCAGATCCGCAATGCTGATATGATGCTTCCGGATGATATCCGCCAATGCCGGCAGGTCCAGCTTCTTTTCCTCGGGAATCACCACCACCGCAGCGCCCACGGTCAGCGCAGGATACATGTCGGCCAGGGAGCCGTCGAAGCCATAACTGTTGTAGCATGTGACTCGCGTCTTTTCCGTGGGAGAAAAGTAATGGCGGTACCAGGCCGTGTAGGCGGCCAGGTTCCGGTGCAGGAGCCGCACCCCCTTGGGCACACCCGTCGTGCCGGAGGTATAGATCAGCAGGAACAGGTCTTCCGGGCCGGGTGACGGGACAGCACCCATGTCCTCCGGCTGCGGCAGGGCAGCAATCTCCGAGATGCACAGGGTACCCCCCGAAAATTCCTTGAAGTTTTCCAGGCGCGGCAGAAGGCTGTCATCCACAAGAATCAGTTTCGCAGATGCGTCCTTCGCCATAAAGGCCAGCCGTTCGTCCGGGTAATTGGGATCCAAAGGCTCATAGGCGCAGCCTGCCTTCAATACTCCCAGGGAGGCAATGACCATGTACTCGGAGCGGGAAATGAACACGGAAACCGTATCCCCCCTCCCCAGACCATGCCGGAAAAGATAATAGGCCAACCGGTCGGAGAGATCATCCACCTCCCCATAGGTATAGGATTTTTCCTCATAAACCACCGCCACATGGTCCGGCTTTTCGGCAGCGCAGGCCCGGAACTGGTCGATGACGGTAGCCTTTCGGTCATAGTCCCGGACCGTCTGATTGAAGCTGTCCAGCATCTTCCGCGTCTCTGGATCCGCGATACAGACATCGGACAGGAGGGCAGCCTTCGGAAGGCTCAGGACAATCTCCCGCCAGGAATAGGCCAGGACGCGGATGAATCCCTCCGTATAGCATGAGGCCGCATAGTCCACCCGCAAGCCGTCGGAGTCCGCCTGAAAGATCAGGGCAAATCCATCCCGTTCTTCCTGCGGCAGATCTCCGATCTCAGAAAAAGCAATGCCTCTTCCCTTCTCCTGTCCCAGGACATCCCATGCTTCCTGCTTCGCCCATGCAAAGGACTCACCAGCCTGCAGCATCCCATGGGCCTTGTCCGCCAATGCCGTCCCGGACGTTTCCTTGTCCCACTGCAGCCGCAGGGGAAGCCATCCCTCTTTTTTCCGCACCAGGAAGCCCGCTTCCCCGATGCCGCCATACACCCCCAGCAAAAAAGCGACGCTTGCCGCAAGACCCGGCACATCAGGGCAGTCCTTCACCGTCACCGGACATACTTCCCACTCGGAAACATAATCCTCACGTTTGTCAGGCAGGGGCAGGCAGTCCGGCAGCTCGTCCCCGAAATGCGCCTCGCACCATTCTTCTTTCCTCATCGTCACCGATTCCTTTCCCGCGAATCGTTATTTCAGCAGATCCCCCGTCATGCAGCCATCCTCCATGAGTCCATGGATCATTTTTTCCACCGTATCCCCAAAGTGCCGCATGGCCTCCTCCGAATAGCGGCTGGCATCATAGTTCAGCACCAGGGAATAGGTTCCGTCATCATGGGCATTCATCTCAATATCCAGGGTGTTCTCCGCCGCCGATATCTCATTTTCCGGCATTTCCACGATGGTGGCAACGGTATCCCCAAACTTCATGCTGCCGCGCCTTCCCATGCTCCCTTTCTGCAGGATGAAAGTGGCACAGTCTTCCTCCATGCCCTCATTGTATACGATGTCAAGGCTTTTCCGGTATTTCATGCTGCGATTCACCCGCTCCTCAAGGCCCTTCAGGAATTGCCCGACGGGAATATTTTCCTCAAAATCCCAGCGAATCGGGAACTGCTCCAGCATGATGCCCATGAGCCGCATTTCCGAAAGCTGGGCCCTCCCATTGTGGACCCAGCTCATGACAGACTCCCGGACACCTGCCGTCTTTGCCAGGGCCAGCATGGAAGCCGCCATGAAGAAGGTGTTTTCCGTAAAGTCCCTGCCTTTGAAGAAGTGCCTGGGCATATCCACCTGCATGGGGATCTCAATCTCATTTTTTGTCCATGCGGCGACACCCTCCACATCCCTGGGGGGAAGATGCCTGCGTTCCTCAAAGTCGCGAAGCTCATTCCTCCAGTATGCATGCCCTTCCTCCAGCTCCGCTTTGGGAATCCCGGCCTCCTCCAGAATATACGCGGCGTAGCTGGGGGGCTGGCGACGGCTCTTTGTGCCCGATACATAACGCTTTTCCAGTTCCCTCCAGAAGATGACCACGATGGCGGTCCCATCCACGATGGCATGGTAAAAATCCGCGTACAGATACTGAGCCGTGGACGTCTTGATCAGATAGACACGGTACAGGGGATGGTCGATGAGTTCATAGGGCTTCCTGATTTCCTGCTTGCGCTGTTCAAAGGCCTCATCCGACAGGCTTTCCACATAGACCTTGTCCACCTTGCCGTCAAACCTCTGGCAGATGTCGCCTGTCTCGGGATGGAAGACGAACCTTGTCCGAAAGATGTCATAAGAGGACATGAGATCATTCAGCGCTGCCGCCAGCCGTTCCATATCGACAGAGTCCTCCATCTGGATCAGGGCGCCTGTATTCATCATGATGGACTCCGCCTTCTGGAAATGGGTGTCCACCATCATGCGCTGCACCGGGCGCAGCGGATAAAAGGCCGGCGCCTCACCGCTTTCTTCCCTTTGCACAATGGTCACGATATTGTCATAGCGGGTAGCCTTGAAAACGTCCATGACTTCCGGTGTGGGATCCAGCACCTTGAGGTCCCCGCCCTGCCTCATCATCGCCTTCTTTGCCAAAAACAGGGAGCGCAGACCGGCGGAGGAAATATATCTCACCTGGGAAAAATCCAGCAATGCTTCCTTCATGCCCTTTGCCGCATCCAAAAAAGCAGCATCAAAGTCCTTCGCTTCCAAAGTGCTGAGTTCCCCGGACAATTCCAGTGTCAGGGAGGTTCCGTCTGTCCTTGTATTGATTTCTAGTGCCATCGACTGTTTCCTCGCTTTCAACATCTACTTCCATAATATCGCAGCCCCAGCATGGTGATGTCATCGGACTGCTCGGCATCTCCGGCATGCTGCCTGATTCTCTCAAGCACCTCCGGCAAAATATCTTCTATAGCCTCCTCGAGCGGCAGGGCATCCAGGGTTTCCCGGATGCGCTGCTCCGTGAACTGGTTCCTCTGCCCGTCCATTGCCTCGGAAACCCCGTCCGTATAGAGGAAAAGAGTATCACCCGGGGAAAGGTCAATGGACTGCTGTTCATAGGGCAGCTCCGCCAGCCCCAGCATGCAGCACTTTTCCATGGAAAGGAATCCGTAACTTCCCCCATGACCCAGAAGAGGCGGGCAATGCCCTGCATCCGCATAGACAAAGTGCCCCGTGCGGAGGTCAAGCACCCCCAGAAACACCGTGACAAACATGGCCGACTCATTGTTCTGGCAAAGCTGATGGTTGGCATTTTCCAGGACAGCCGCCAAATCCTCCGGCTGCTTCGCCATCATGACGCAATTCCTGAGGATGGTCTTGGACATGGCCATGAAGAGGGCTGCGGGGATTCCCTTGCCGGACACATCTGCAACCGTGACGACGAGGTGGTCCTCATCCAACAGGTAAAAATCGTAAAAGTCCCCTCCCACATCCTTCGCCGGATGCATGATGGCATAAATGCCGAAATCCTTGCGCTCCGGAAATGCCGGGAACGTTCCGGGCAGCATGCCCATCTGGATCTTTGCGGCCACCTCCAGTTCCGTGCGGACATGCTCCTTTTCCGCTGCCACTTGTTCCAGCTGCCTGGTATGCTCCTTGAGAGAATCCGTCATGGCATTGAAGCAGACCGCCAGATGTTCGATCTCGTCCCCTGTATCAATCGCCAGCTTCTTGTCGAAATTCCCCCCTGCGATTTCCTTCACACCTGCGGCCAACTTTCGAATAGGCCGCGTGACCCGCTCCGCCAGTGTGCCGCTGCCATAAAAGACCAGCAGCAGGACAGGAATCAATACCACAACCACCTTGACCATGGAGTCAAAGAACACCTGCTGCAGGACTTCCCGAAACGCCGTCATCTTCTCCCGGACATCCTCCGTGACCTGTCTCACCGGATCCAGAACCTCATCGTCCTCAATCACGGTGCCAAAGCTCCATCCAACAGAGGGCATGGGAGCATAGGCGAAATAATAAACCTCCCCGTCCACCTCTATGGACATGACACCGCTTTCCCCTGCGATCATGCGGC
>JAFSWY010000369.1 GCA_017444295.1 Selenomonadaceae bacterium
CAAAGGCATCGGCGTAGGTGTCGGACAGGACACCGCACACATCCAGATTGTTGAGGCCACTGAAAATGCTCTCCTTGGAGACTCGCGTCACCCCCGTCAGGACGGCAAAATGCAGGGAGGGATTCGTCTTGAGGGCGGAACCAAGAAAGCCCCGCATGAAGTCGATGCATTCCTCATAATAGCCCTTTTCCCACGCGGAGAGGATGGGAGCATCGTACTCGTCCAGCAGGAGAATGGGCTTCTTTCCGTGATGCTTTTCCAGCAAACAGCAAAGGTTCGTAATGGCATCTTCCAATTCCGACGTGTTTGCGGTTTTCTTCCACACAGCAAGAAAGGCCTCTCGATCCACTTCCGCCAGAGCAGGGGATTCCAATAAAAACAAATAGTTCCGATACAAATGCGACAGACGCAATGCAAACTTTTCCCGCTCCCCTTCCCAGCAGTCACTCCGGATATCCTTCAACGTAAGAAACACCACGGGCCTTGTTCCCTGCTCCCGCATGTACTTCTCCCCCGCCCGCTCGATGTCCAGCCTGCGGAAGAGTTTCCTGTTTTCCCCGGCATTCTCCAAGGTGAAAAAGTATTGAAGCATGGAGAGAGTCAGTGTCTTGCCGAAGCGGCGGGGGCGGGTGATGAGGGTAATCTTTCCCTGGGAATCCAATAATTCCTGGATGAACCGTGTCTTGTCAACGAAGTAGTATTCTCTCCGTATCAATTCCCCAAAATCCTCAATGCCCACGGGCATGGGGCGTTTTCTTTCCTGCATCGCAAGCACCTCCGATACATGCGCTTTCTCTTGGGTTTCCACGCAAACGGCAGATATGTTTTTCCTTTATTTTATCAGATAGGGAGAAATCTTCAATGGGTTTCAAAAAAGTGGTCGCTATATCCAAAAAGTGGTCGATTTTTCCACATCCCCTGCAAAAGAGAACAGCCCATCAGCTTCTCTCCCCTGCTGCCCCTACTTGTAAGAAAGACCGCAGCAACGACAGGTTTCCTTCGGGACCTGCCTCTTTTGAGTTTATCAAGGACACAAGAATCTTGAGCAGGTCGAGGAACTATGATATGATAGGGGCAAAAGGAAGTGATGTGCGTGGGTGCGATTGACACGGCAGCCAAGGAATATCTGTCAGACCCGGGGCGGTTTGCAGACATTTTCAACTTTTAGCTATACAAAGGCCGCGAAGTGATCCAACCAGCTAACCTCAAGGAGATGGACACAACCGCCATCACCCTGCCCTACGGAACGAAGGCGCAGGAACCCATCCAGAAGTTCCGCGACGTGCTGAAGTTGTATGCGGCAATGAAGGATGACCGAATGGTCTATTTGGTGCTGGGGCTGGAGGAGCAGACGAGGACACATTACGCCATGCCCGTCCGCCACATGCTGTACGATGCCATGAACTACGCTAAGCAAGTGTCAGCGGCCGCAACCGCCCATCGCAAGGGGAAGGACAATTTATCGGAAGAAGAATTCCTGTCAGGCTTTGGCAAGGATGACCGCCTGATGCCGGTGATAACGCTGACCATCAGCCTTAGTCCCGATGCATGGGACGGCCCCACCAGCCTCCATGAGATGTTGGCCCTCGAGGACAGAAGTCTCTTGGAGTTCATCCCAGACTACAAGCTGAACCTGCTCACCCCGTATCAAATTGCCGAGGAGGATTTTGGCAAGTTCCACAGCGAGATGGGTATCCTTATGCAATGCATCAAGCATCGGTATGATGATGACATGGGCTGGATGCGCGAGAACAAGCGCTTCAAGGGCGTGAGCCGTAGCACAGCCAGTTTGGTCAAGACTGTGACTGGATTCGGAATTCAGTTAGGCAAGGAAGGAGACGTGGTGGATATGTTGAATGCATGGGAGAACGGATTGGCTCAAGCAAGAAACGACAGCTTTAACCAAGGTATCAGCCAAGGAAAAATTGATTCGGCATTAAGGTTTGCCAAAAAATATAACATTTCTCCCGAGGAGGCTATGGATACCGCTGGGATCAGCAAATCGGAATGGGATACTTATGCTCCTGTAATACGGGAACGCTTGAACGAAGCATCCACCCAGTAGCGCCAGCAATCAAGAACGGGCATAAAAACACCCAACAAGCTACAAAAGCAGTCTTGTTGGGTGTTTTGCTGTTCTATCTTATTCTCCCAAAATGACGATCTTGCACTTTCTCGGACGCGCCCTGGTCCTGTCAAAATCCACGAAGTAGATATATCCCGTGGTGCCGACGCCGAGCTTGCCGTTGTCAATCTCGAAGGTCTCACTGGAACCGAGGATTGTTGCCTTCAAATGAGCGTCACAGTTCAAAAGGGCCGTGCGGTCACCGCCGGGAAGATATGCCTCTGCGTCAGGCCAGGAGGCCACAGCCTTGTAGTGCTCCTCCCCCGGATAGCGGTACTGGCCTTCCGCGATATTGTCGGGAATGATCTTCTTCAATACATCGTTGAGATCGAGCTGCAGGAACTCCGTCCCATTCTCGTCCACATCATGGACGAATTCCTCAAAAAACACCGCGCAGGTCGTATGGGGCGAGATGACCGTGCAGATGCCGTTCTGCACGCCGCTCTTTGCGATGGCGGCCTTTACCTCCTCCGTGATGTTCAGGAAGGTCGGCTCTCCGCCCTTGGACTTCAATGCAATGGTTTCCTTGTATACCGTCATGTTTTTTCCTCCGTTCCCTTCATCGGCATATGCCTGTCATTTTCTTTCCTGAAAAGCCCTCACGATAGCATCGGCCATCTCATGCACCCGGACCGCCGGGTCAGGTGCCTTCAGGATGCCGCTCGTCGCGCCCGTTCCGTCAGCGCCCAGCTTGACCACGCGGTAACAGTCCTCTGCTGTCGTGACGCCGGAGGCAATCATGACCGCAATCTTCGGGTCGATTTTGCGGATCTGATCGCAGGCATCCAGCACATAGCTGTCATCCGCCGTCTGCCCCGTGCCGATAAGATCGGTGGGCTCGCAGAGCAGGATGTCGGGATGGAACTGGGCAATGGCAAGTCCCTCTGCCACGGAATCCGCGCAGACAATCGTCAGCATTTCCAGTTCCTTGGCGCGTTTTATCGTCTTGCAGAGTTCTGCCACCGTCATGGAATTTTCCGCATGGTTCAGGAACACTGCACCGGCCCCTGCTTCCTTCAGGGATTCCGGTAGCACATGTCCCATGCCGCGTCCCGGACGAAGCGACTCCATATGCTGCGCCGTCACCACAACCTCTTTCGTATTCCCCGCAATCAGGCGGATATCTGCAAAGGGACAGGTGAAGAACACCGTCAGGCCATATTTCTCTGCGGCCTCATCGGCTGCCTTTGCCAGGGCAAGGGATTTCTCCCCGTAGAGATAGGATTTCGGATTTACCACCAGAAACGGCGTGAGACTGTATTTCATGATTGCATCCTCCTTGTATATTACCTTTGGTATCTTTATATTACCACATACCGTTCATCTTTTACAAGTTCTTTCGTGTTATCATATGTAAAAATGATGCAGTTCATTTCACATATGGTCATATTTTTCTTGCCCATCTGCCACAAATGAATTACAATAAGTAACAGATAATGCCTAGATGGGAGCAGATTCAGATGAAACAGGAACGCGATCGCTTTCTCCATGCCCAGGTGCAGGAAAAGCTGCACAGGAAATTCGACACCATGGCCTATATGTCCCCCATCCCCAGCGAAAGGGAGCTCTGCCAGGAATACGGTGTCAGCCGCCCCACCATCCGCAAGGCACTGGAAGCCATGGAACAGGCCGGGATGGTTTCCCGCATCCAGGGGCGCGGCTCCTTCTACATCGGCAACAAGGTCTCCATTGACTACTCCAATCCCCAGAAGAGCGGCCTCGGCCTCTCCCACACGCTGACCTCCACGGGAAAGGCCACCCACAGCCATGTCCTGCAGCAGGTCATCGAAGTCGCCGATGAAAAGCTGGCCTCCCGGCTGCAGCTTCCCGAAGGGGAACTCGTCTTCCATCTGCAGCGGCTGCGCTACATCGATGACGACCTCTATTCCCTGGCCAACGACTACATACCACTGGCACTCTGCCCAAAGCTCATCGACATCGATTTCTCCAAGGCCTCCCTGCTGAACGCCCTGGAGGAACACGGCATCCATCCCTGCCGGGAGGACAAGCTCATCGAGGTCATGCGCTCCGACCAGAAAACCGCCACGTACCTGCGCCTCAAGAAGAATGCGCCCATCTCTGTCACCCGCATCACTACCTATGACAGGGATGACCGCATCATCCAGTACGCCACGTCGAAATCCGATGCCTACAAGAGCCAGTTCCGCGTAACCTCCACCATCAGCTGACCATTTTCCCTATTGACATATTACAAATGGTAATGTATTATGTGCTTAAACAAAACCATTTGTAAGGAGAGATACCCATGCTGACAAGAACAAAAGAAATCCTCACGGAAGCCAAAAAGAACCATTACGGCATCGTTGCCCCCGACTTCTGGGACCTGAACTCTGCCCGTGACTATGTCCGGATTGCCGAAGAGCTCAATGCGCCGATTCTCCTGTCCTTTGCCCAGGCCCACAAGCACCTCATCTCCCTGGAGGAAGCCGCGGCCGTCGGCAGGCTCATGGCCGAAAGCGTCAAGGCCCCCATCGCCCTGCACCTCGACCACGGGGAGGACTTCGACTACATCAGGCGCGCCATCGACCTTGGCTTCAACTCGGTCATGATCGATGCCTCCATGCACGAATTCAAGGAAAACGTCCGCTTGACGAAAGAAGTCGTTGACTATGCCCATGCCAAGGGCGTGGATGTGGAAGCGGAGATCGGCCATGTGGGCGGCACCACCGAAAGCCCGACGGAAATGGAATCCGTCGCGAATGTCTACACCACCGTGGAGGAGGCAACGGCCTTCGTCGAGCAGACCGGCGCGGACTCCCTCGCCGTCTCCATCGGCACCTCCCACGGCGTCTACAAGAACAACAAGAACCCTGAGCTGAACTTCCAGCGCCTCCAGGAACTGGCGGCAAATGTTCCCGTTCCCCTCGTCCTTCACGGCGGTTCCGGCACGGGGGATGACAACCTCAAGCGCTGCGTCAGGGAGGGCATTACCAAGGTCAACGTCTTCACGGAATTCACCACCGCTGCCCTCGCACATGCAGCCAAGGCCGTCCGTGAGGAACAGCTCAAGAGCTACATGCGCGTCCAGCAGGCCGCAGATGAGGGCATCCGCAGCGTAATCTCCCACTACATCAACCTGTTGACGAAATAACACAGCTTACATCATATCTTCCAAGCAGAAAGGCAGCCAATGCCAGTATCTCCCGATACCGCATTGGCTGCCTTCTCTCATTCATATGACTGCAAGCCCCTTGCCTCCCTATGAAGTTTGCGATACAGCTCCTCAACATCCCTCACATACAGCTTGCTGTCCATGAGTGGCGAACGCAGCATCCTGCCGCGCAGTTCCTGCCGCAGGCTGCCCAATAGCTCCATATCCCCGGCAAGCTGGGATGCTATGGAGACATAGGATGCCTCATCCCTTGCCGCCAGCTCCTCCAGGTCCAGATTTCCAAGGAAACTGCAGCCGAACCGCGCCCCATGCCTGTCCCCTGCCAGCGTCACCACAGGAACCCCCATGAAAAGCGCCTCACAGGTCGTCAGACCTCCGGGATAAGGAGATGTGTCCAATGCGATGTCCACATCTCCGTACTCATGCAGATAGTTCTCTGAGAAGCCTCGCATCTCAATCCTTTCCAACGGCATCCCAAGACGTTCCATGCGCTTTTTCGTGTATTCCCGGCCTTCCTCCGTTCCCAAGAGGGAATGCTTGAGCAAAAGCCGCGCCTTCGGAACTTCCTGCAAAACCCGCTTCCAAAGCAACAGAATCTTGTTGTTCACTTTGGAAAAATTGTTGAAGCACCCAAAGGTGACATATCCTCTTTCTCTGCAAGGCGGCGGTACAATGGCAGGGAATTCACCAAAAGGCCGATAGCAGAAATGGCTGTGGGGCAACCTGAGCAAAGGCTCCGTGAAATAAGGAGAGGACGCTTCTTCGGCGCAGTGGACATCGGACAGGAACCCCGTGGTTTCCTTCATTCCCGTGCTGTTGAAATACCCTATGCCGGAAATCTGTACGGCAGCGGGACGCCAGTGGAAAACCGGCAAAGCATTCCCGGCCGTGTGCCCCGAAAGATCCACGAGGATATCGATCTCGTCTGCGCGAACCAGCCTCGCGATCTGCTCCCATTCCCGCTCCTTGACATCGCGCCAGAAAGCCCCGCCGGAACGGAGCTCTTCCGTCACCTCATCCTTCTTGCGGCCAAGACTGTACACATAGACATCAAAGTCACCCTGGCTGTATTCCATCAGCAAAGGACGTATGAACTGCGCCACCGGATGATCGCGCATATCCGCCGACAGATAGCCGACGCGCAGGCACTTATGTTCCCAATCCGGCAATGGAAATGAAACCACAGGAAGTCCTTCCAGAAGACGTTGATATTCCGCATACAGCGCCTGCATCTTCCCCGCTGTCATGTTTTCCACGGCATTCGCGGCAAAGATGGCGTTGCTGCACTCCACCAATCTCCCCTTCACATCCGGATCTATATTTGCCGATTGGAGAAATGCCTGCACAGCGAGCTCCCCTTCCCCAAGATTCCGGAGCGCCTCTCCCAAAAGGCTCCAGGCAGTGGCCAGCACATCCCTGTCATTCGTTTCGGCAAATTTTTCCAAGGTATGATGAAGGGACTCGATTTCAGAGACATACCGCTTCTCCGAACGAAGGATATACGCCATCAATACTTCCTGCCGCAGGGTCCTCATGCCGGATGCCTTCCAGAAATCCTGCAGGAGTGCCTTTGCTTCTGCTGTCTTTCGGGCTGTCCAGAGCCTTCGTGCCTCCTCATATGCCTTGATGCATCTGGAACGAGTTTCTGCATTCAAAGACATGTTCTCCCTCCCAAAACACATTATCCCTGCGGGATCGGCTGAAATTTCCATCCTCCGTCACCATCGAGACGCAATTCCTGCCCATGCTGGGCGAGGAGGGTGGAACGATGCCCGACGCTGATGATGCCGGTATGGGGGAGCTCCCTCCCCAGAAGCTCGTACATCTCCTGTTCCCTCGGCTCGTCCAGTGCCGAGGTGGCTTCATCCAGGAAAAGCCACTGGGGCTTCACCAGGAGGACCCGGGCAAAGGCAAGCCTCTGCTGCTCTCCCAGCGACAGGATACGGCTCCAATCATCTATGTTATCCAACTTGTCAATGAAATGGGACAGCCCTACCTTCCGCAGGACCTCCGCCATCTGCTCTTCGGAGCCGGATGCGCTCAGGGGATAATATAACGCCCGCCGCAGGCTTCCCAAGGGCAGATAGGGCTTTTGAGGCAGGAAAAGCACCTTGTCCCCCTGGGGAATCTTCACCGTTCCCTTTCCGAAGGGCCAGATGCCCGCAAGCATGCGGAGAAGCGTGCTCTTCCCGCAGCCTGAGGCTCCCATGACGAGGAGCCTCGTTCCCTGCGCCAATTCCAGCGTGCATCCATCCAGCAGAACCCTTCCGTCCGGAAGGGCCACTTCGAGATCCTGCAATCCCATGCTTCCCTTGCCGGCAGCACTTCGCTCCACCTTGCCCTCGATTCCCGCAACATCCTCCATATGCCCCGTAAAGCCCGAAAGACGGTGGACGACCGCCGCCAGCTGGGCGATGACATCGTAGGACTCCACAAAATAGGAAAGGGCATCCTGCACCCGCCCGAAGGCGGACACCGTCTGCATGAGCCCGCCCAGGGCCATCCCCCCGGAGAAATACTGTGGCGAGGCCAGCACGAGAGGGACGATGACGGCAAGCTGGGCATAGCCGTTCACATAAAAATTGAGGATTTTCGTCTGCTTCATGAGCTGCCAATAGTTCGAGATGACCTTCGCAAAGCGCTCCTTGAACCCCGCCGTCTCCGGCAGTTCCCCGCCATAAAAGGCCACGCTCTCGCTGTTCTCCCGCACCCGCATCATGTTGAAACGGAAATCTGCCTCGTACTTCTGCTGGTCGAAATTCAGCCCGATGAGCTTTCTGCCCACAAGATGCACCAGCACCGTGCCAACGACGGAATAAAGAAGGGAAAACCAGAACATGTATCCATAGATCTCAAAGGAATAGCTGCCCAAGGGCACCGTAAACGCACCGGAGAGATTCCAGAGCACCACACTGAAGGCCGCCAGCGTCGTGAGCTGCTTCAAAAAGCCGATGAGCAGCTGCAGCGCCAGGGTGACGAACTGGTTGATGTCCTCAGAGATTCGCTGGTCCGGATTGTCCGTATCGCTCCGGAGAACCTGCAGGCGATAGTATACCTGCCCCTTCATCCAGCGGGCGAGATACTGGTCGGTCATCCAGGTCCGCCACTTGAGCTGCAGCATCTGCCGCAGGTAAATGGCATAGACCGCAATGAGGATGTAGAGGAATGCCAGCCCCGTGAACTCTCCCACCAGAGGCCAGAAAAGCTCTTCCTCATAGCCCTGCAGGGCATTGTAGAAGTCATTGTACCAACTGTTGAGCCTCACCAGCAGGTAGACCGCCGCAAAATTCAGTCCAATGACAAAGGCCAGGAGACCCCTGGCCCGCCATTTTTCCTCGGAATTCCAATAACCTTTAAACAGCACCCAAAGGGCGCGAAAACTGTTCTTCATTTCCCACATCCACCACCAAATCATCCTGTTGTTCTATGCCTCACTCCCCACATTGTATCACAAATTCCGGGCAAATGCTTCCATTACCTGGATAATATATTGCAGATTGAAAATCACCCTACCCCTTCCTCATCGTCTGCCGGAACGAGGTTTGAGACATACTCGATTTTCCCGCTTTGCACATCATCATAAGGCACAAGCCCTTGGTTGCAGTAGAATTTCAAGGTTTCGTAGGGCATACCGACATCACGGCATACTTGCTGCATGGTGTGCATGGAAAATCCTCCAAAAAAAATTAAAAATCCTCTTGACCGGTAGTCGCTACCGCATGATATGATGACATTGTAGCATGAAACAAGAGGAAACCAAAACGATGTGTATGGAGTAAGGAGAGATGAACAATGAAAGTCATGATGGTAAACGGTTCGCCACATGCCAACGGAAACACTTTTCTGGCGCTGGACGAAATGCGCAAAACCTTTGAGCAGGAGGGCATCGATGTAGAGATGGTGCATATCGGCCACAAGGCCATCCGGGGCTGTATCGGCTGCCGGAAATGCGCCGAAACCGGAAAGTGTGTCTTTGAGGATGCGGTGAACGAAACCAGAGCGCTTTTTGAGGAATGTGACGGCTTGGTGGTGGGTACGCCGGTATATTTTGCCTCGGCCAATGCCACCCTCGTCGCCTACCTCGACCGCCTCTTTTTCAGCAGCCATTTTGACAAGACCATGAAGGTGGGGGCAAGCGTGGCCATTGCCCGTCGTGGCGGCTGCTCGGCCACCTTTGACGAACTCAACAAGTATTTCACCATCAGCGGTATGCCCATTGCCTCCAGCCAGTATTGGAACAGCGTCCACGGGCTGACCCCCGGCGAGGCCGCCAAGGACGAGGAAGGGCTCCAGACCATGCGGACACTGGCCAAAAATATGGGCTTTCTGATGAAAAGCATTGCCTTGGGCAAAGAAAAATACGGCTTGCCGGAGAAAGAGGACTGGCTGCCTACCCACTTTATCCGTTAAAAACAACTATGGAGGCGCTGTCACGCCTTCCGGTTCAAAAAATTCAATACCCGTTCCCGAAACAGTCTGTAATAGGGCCGCTCCATCATCATCGCATGAGCGGCCCCTTTCACAATCACGATCTGAGAATCCTTTTGATTGGGAAGTGTTTTATGTTCGGACTGCTGTCCTTGTCATAGTGCCAGGCATTTTCAATATAGGTGCTTGCCACAGGCTTTTCCACAATGCCAAAATCTATGCTGCCGTCAACCTTCCTTTGAAAATCCGAAGCGGCAGACTCCCATGTATTCGGGTGGAACGCCTCGTTCACATCTTCCTCGCCGAGGCCCGCCACAATAGGCGCGTAAAGCACAAGGCGATGCACCATTTCCGGGTGCTTGGCCGCAAAAAACCGACAGACCGAGCCAAGCAAATTTTTTCATAGCCATACCTCCCATTCTCATTCCCGCACCGAATCGCCCTTCTCCTCAAGGGTCAGCTTCATCAAGTCCACCATCCAGTCTTTCATCGAACTTGGGCATCTCTGCTCTCAATCTCGTCCAACAAGTCCGCCAGCGTGACGGCAGCGAGTTCATCCAGCATACATTGTCGCACAGTTTCCAGTCTCGTTCCCAGCACCTCATGTATATTGCGCCCCACGGGACAGTCAGGATTGGGGTTCTCTTGAAAGTGAAACAAATCCTCTTCATCTTCCACGGCGCAAAATACGTCCCGCAAGGTAATCTCCTGCGGCGGCCTCACAAGTTTTGCCCCGCCGACTCCTGCCGCGACCTCCACCAGTCCGGCAGCTTTAAGCTGTCCCAAGGTCTTCCTGATAATCACGGGATTCACATTGACGCTCCCTGCCAAGAATGTGGATGTGGTCTTGTGCTCTCCTTGAAATTTCTCGATGCACAGCAAAATATGGGTGGCTACCGGCAAACGAAACGAAAACTGCATAAAATTTCCCCCTTCAAAAGATGTATCTATTGACATTACAACAAATCAGCCTTATACTTTGTTGTAAACAATGGTATTACATCTTTTTTTGTTTGTCAATGGGGGTAATCGAATGTCTCGTCTATCGTCTTCCTTGGAGCGGCTTGGCCGAGCGCTGGCCGATGCGGATGCCGTTCTTGTGGGTGCCGGCGCCGGTCTTTCCGCTGCTGCGGGCTATACCTACAGCGGCGAACGGTTTGAGCGCCTTTTTGCTGATTTTATCGCCAAATATCATTTCCGGGATATGTACTCGGCGGGTTTCTATCCCTATCCTGCTTTAGAGGAAAAATGGGCTTATTGGAGCCGCTACATTTACTGCAACCGCTACGACCAACCTAAAAGCGAGGTGCATGAAGCACTTTTGCGGCTGATACGGGATAAGGACTACTTCGTACTCACCACCAATGTGGATCACCTGTTTCAACAAAACGGCTTTGACAAGAAGCGGCTCTTCTATACCCAAGGTGACTACGGTCTGTGGCAATGCAGAAAGCCATGCCATCAAAAGACCTATGATAATGAGGCAAATGTGCGTCGCATGGTCGATGAGCAAAAGGATATGCGGATTCCTGCGGCGCTTGTCCCCCATTGTCCTGTCTGCGGAGAACCGATGGAGATGAATCTTCGGGCGGACGACACCTTTGTGGAAGATGAAGGCTGGCACCGGGCGGCAGAGCGTTACCATAGCTTCTTGGAACGCCATGGGTGGGGAAAAATCCTCTTTCTGGAACTCGGCGTTGGCATGAACACGCCGGGCATTATCAAATTTCCGTTTTGGCGGCAGACCCAAGAGAATCCCCACGCCGTTCTTGCCAGCATCAATCTGGGCGAGGCTTTCGTCCCCGACGAAATTGTGTCCCGAAGCATTGTCATAGACGGTGACATCAAAGAGGTTTTGCGCTCTGTGTCGGCAAGTCAATAGTTATATGGGAGGAAGTTTTTATGACCCGTTTGGAACGCATTCTTTATCTCAATCGTATCTTGCTCTCCGAAATGCCCCAATACCTTGAAGAAGCCGCCACCTTTCCCAAAACAGAGTCGGCAGAGCGCCGTCTGCTGCGTTCTCTGATGAATGTGCGGCCGCCTCGCCCTTTGCGGGAAGATTTCCTGAAAGAGCAGGATATCCTGCTCACGGAAGAAACCGCTGCGAAAGGCATCGTCACCCTTGCCGATTTGTCCCCTGCGAGCAGTCATGCACCGAATTTGTTTCTCTGGCAGGGGGATATTACCAGGCTTGCTGCGGATGCCATTGTCAACGCCGCCAACAGCGCACTTTTGGGGTGTTTCGTCCCTTGCCACGGGTGCATTGACAATGCCATCCACTCCGCCGCCGGGCTCCGGCTAAGAGATGCCTGTCACGCGCTCATGCAGGAGCAGGGGCATGAGGAACCTGCCGGACAAGCCAAAATCACACCTGCTTTCAATCTTCCCAGTCGTTACGTCCTTCATACGGTAGGGCCAATCGTAGCGCCTAGGGGAGGTGCTTACGAACCGACGGCAGAGGATGGGAAACTGCTGGCAAACTGTTACCGTTCCTGCCTGGATTTGGCGGAAAACCATCACCTCGCCAGCATCGCCTTTTGTTGCATCTCCACCGGCGAGTTCCACTATCCAAACCGGCCTGCGGCAGAACTTGCCATACAGACCGTGACGGACTGGCTCTCCGCCTCTCGTTCGCCTATGAAAGTCGTCTTCAACGTATTCAAGGACGAGGATGCTTTTATTTATGGCGAACTGTTGAAAAACCTTTGAAAAAAATTCGTTGTAACTATTGACAATACATCAAATAGATGCTACACTTTCAATGTAATCAATTTGATTACAACAAAATCAACCACTTGACTGGTATGGAGGAATGCAAAATGAAAATCGCTGTTGTTTGTGCCAATGGAAAAGCCGGAAAGCTCATCACCACCCCCTATGATTCATCTACCGCAGTCATTCGCTAAATCTCATGCTTTTTACAAGCACATATTGGAAGGTTCGTGGGAATCGCCTGTTCCATCTTGACCGGCAACGGCATCCCTGCCGAGAGCGGATTTGTCGCCACAAAAAGAATTTCCCCACGGCAGAAGGAGAATCATCGCCGTCTCTCGAAATATGAAATGTGTATTGTGTATTTTACGGAGGAAAGCCATGAAAAAGTTATTTGCTATCAACGGAAGTCCCAGAAAAAATGAGAATACGGCACAGCTTTTGAAGTGTGCCATGCAGGGAGCGGAAGAAGTCGGAGCGGAAACGGAACTGGTCAATCTCTACTCGCTTAACTTCAAGGGCTGTATCAGTTGCTTTGCCTGCAAGCTCAAAAACCGCGAACATGGTATCTGTGCCGTGAAGGATGATTTGTCTCCGATTCTGGAACAAATCAAGCAGGCAGACGCTATCATTTTCGGTTCGCCGATTTACTTCATGAATCTAACCGCCGGTATGGTGGCTTTCTTGGAGCGTTTATTGTTTTCCAATTATCTTTATACCATCGAAAATTCTTCCGTGTTCCCCAAAGCCATGCCGAGTGCGTTTTTCTACACGATGAATGCCACCGAAGAACAAGCACAGCAATTTCGTTTGGACGATAAAGTGGCTGTGTACGATATGGTAACGGAAAATCTGCTCAAGGTAAAGCCCCAAAGGCTTATGGCCTACAATACTGTTCAATTCAAGGATTACTCCAAATATGAAGCCTCTATGTTTTCCGAGGAAGATAAACGGGCATACCGAGAGGCTAACTGGTCACGACTGTGCGATGAAGCCCGTCAGATCGGACATAACTTAATTGAACAATCTATATAAACGAGAAAATCGCCCATAGGCATAGGCGATTCCATCCATAAATCAAATGCCTCGGCTCGATTGCTCTCACAAGGCAATATCTCGGTTTTCTTGCTTTCGTTTGTTAAAGGTGTCAGCAAAACTCATCAAAATCTTGCGAGGCATAGTCAAGCCATCGCTGTGCTTCCTGCTGATCCTCTGACAACTTCATTCACATGCTCTACATCCGCCGTGGGCAATACCCCTCCACAGGCATTCACCGCATCGGCAGCCCTGGCATTGGCATCCAAAGTCACCACGCCGGGCCTGTTCACGGCTCCCACCACATTGACCACGATTTTCGCATGGGAACCATTGGAGGCATCCGTCGCCTCCGACGGCCTCTCCGCCGCCGCCAGCTCGATGCTTCCATCCTCCCCGTAGTAGCCATACATGGCGCCCACGGTCACCACAAGGACAA
>JAFSWY010000370.1 GCA_017444295.1 Selenomonadaceae bacterium
CCTACGGACTCAATGCCTGCCCGCCGCTCCTCGTGGGCGTGGGCATCGGGACCTCCGTGGAGGTGGCCGCGCTGAACTCCAAAAAGGCACTCATGCGCTCCATCGGCTCCCACAACCCGAACCCCAAGGCAGCGGAGATGGAGCGGCTTCTGGAGGACGGCATCAACAAGATCGGCCTCGGTCCCCAGGGGCTCATGGGCAAGAACTCCGTCATGGGCGTGAACATCGAGAACAGCGCCCGCCATCCTTCCGTCATCGGCGTGGCCGTGAATGTGGGATGCTGGTCCCATCGCCGCGGGCATATCGTCTTTGACAAGGAACTGAACTATACGATTGATTCCCATTCGGAGGTGGATTTCTAATGGCAAAGAAGGTTTTGACGACACCGATCAGCGCAGAGGATTTGCAGGATATCAACGTGGGGGATGTCATCTATCTGACAGGCTATCTCACGACTTGCCGTGACGTGGCGCATCGCCGTGTCATCGAGGAGGGCCGCGAGCTTCCCGTGGACGTGAAGGACGGAGCCATCCTGCATGCCGGCCCAATCATCCGCCTCTTGGAGGACGGCAAGTACCAGATGGTCACGGTGGGGCCCACCACAAGCATGCGCATGGAGAAGTTCGAGGAGGAGTTCATCGAAAAGACGGGAGTCCGCCTCATCGTCGGCAAGGGCGGCATGGGCGACGGCACCATGCGGGGCTGCCGTGACCACAAGGCGCTGCACTGCGTGTTCCCCGCCGGTTGCGCCGTGGTTGCCGCCACCTGCGTCGAGGAAATCGTGGATGCGAACTGGAAGGATCTCGGCATGCCGGAAACTCTCTGGACCTGCAAGGTGAAGGAATTCGGTCCGCTCATCGTGTCCATTGACACCCACGGCAGGAACATCTTCGAGGAGAACAAGGTCGTGTTCAACGAGCGCAAGGAAGAGGCCTACGCGGAAATTGCCAAGCAGGTCGGGTTCATCAAGTAAACATGATAAAACCAGAGGGGGCTTTCTGGCAAGCGTTATGGAGGCAATCATGAAAATAGGAAAAGTGCTGATGCATATGGCTGTGGAGTTGCAAATTACATTTTGTCGAACAGAGCGTGTTGGAAAACTCCATCAGTACACTACAGCGGCCATTTTTCCGTCTGCCTGCGTCAGGGAAGCCTTGACGTAGCTCAGCTGCGACTGCGCTTTCACTTCCTTGTCATACGAAAAACTGTCTCACTGTAGCGCACAGTTTCCGTTTTTCAACACGCCCTGGCATTGTCACATAACAGCCGGAATTCCTCCAATGTGAGATTCCGGCTGTTTTTTTTGCGCCAGATGAAGTGAATGGGTATCCTCCTGTATTTTTCGGGAATCTCATAGCGGCAGAGCGCATGACCGCCGGCAAAGAAATTCATGACGGACGCAGGAAACAAGGAGACTCCCAGTCCGGCACTGATGCTGGAAAGCAATGCTCCAAGAGAGCGGAACTCCACGGTACTTCCGGGCAGGATTCCTTCCTCTGCCAGCCAGCCTTCCATCACTTGGCGATAGCTGCACCCGCTAGGAAGGGCTAAAATGGGCAGGGAAAGCAGCTTTTTGACATCCTCTGTTTCCGCTTGCGCAGGAGGAGCAAGCAAAACAAGTTCCTCAGTGAACAGCATCATGGCTTCAATATCGGGATGGGTGACGCTTCCCGCCACGAAAGCGCCATCCACCTCAAAGTTAAGTAGCTTTTGTATGGCTGTTCGGGAGACACAGGTGTCAACAATAAGCTGAATGGTGGGCTGTGACGCATGGAAAGTTGCCAAGATATGCGGCAGAAAAGTGATGGCGGCGGACTCCATGGCTCCTATGCGCAGGACAGGTGTGGCCATTGCTTCACCGGCAACACTGGCCTTTGCCTCCGTCGCCAGGTTTAGCAATTTATCGGCGTAGCCTAAGAGGATTGTCCCCTCTTCCGTCAAGGTGACTCCTTGCTTGGCGCGATGGAAGAGTTCGGTGCCAAGCTCCTTTTCCAGTTGCTTGATTTTTGTGGACAAATTTGACTGGGCGTAGCCCAGCTTCTGTGCCGCTCCAAGGAAACTGCCCTCTCGAGCAATCACCGAAAAATATTGTAAAGTCTGCAATTCCATATTGACAAATCACTCTCCTTGATATATATTTTTATCGAATAGATAAATATATGATAATTATATATATATTAAAAGAATTTGTAAAGAGAGAGTTTGCCATGCTTGCTTCAACTTCATACAGTAAACGTGAGGTAATGGCAGTAATTCGCTGCGCAGGAGGCTATTATGAGGATATGGAAAAAGACCGTTGTATATCGTTCCCGCGACAAGAATGACTGGATGAAAGCACAGAATCTGCTTATCGGTGAAGGCATCGAGCATTGGCCTTTTGCCTCCGAAGAAGCACCGATGGCAGGATGCGGTATCAAGATTCATCCGGGAAAGTTCTGGAGTTCCCAGGATGTTCCCTCCGTCATCTATCGTATTGATGTGGCAGTGGAAGATAAAGAAAGGGCAGACAGCATACTGGCGGGCAAAGTGCAACCGGTCAGGTCTTACGGGTTTACGACACTATGAATACATTTCATGAAATGAGGCGCAAGGACAGGGCGGAATCCTATGCGGAAAAGTCTTCCGGCCATGTAAGGGCGTATTGCCTAACCATAAAACACATCACTGGGAAGCAAAGGCAGGCCAGATAAGTTGCAAAGGGATTAGGAGCAGAACATGAAGTATCAAAACATTGCTGTCAAAGGTACGAAAATATTCTACCGTGAGTGCGGGGCAAAGGATAGGCCGCTGATGGTGTTGTTTCACGGTTTTCCATCGGAATTGCCGAGTGGATTCGCAAGGTTTTCGTCAACTGAACAAGGAGCAAAATTATGGGAGAGCGTTTTTTCGTGGCCGGTTGTGTCTTCACGGAAGAAGAACCGGAACTCAGCCGCAAAGTGCAGCGTTATGTGCGGGAAAAATTTTCCCTGCCTGTCATCCGTTGCTGTGTAAACAAGTATAAGGTAGCAGAATTTGAGCAGCGTATGCCGGAGTGGTATCGGGAGGAATGGAAGGATGTAAAGCATTTTGAAAATTTCCCTACTGGCAGTGTCATGGTTTCCATCTGTCATAATTGCTCGGCCATTTTCGAGGAGCAGCACCCGGACATCAAGCGGCAATCCATTTGGGAATTGATTCTGGAGGATGATGATTTTCCTTACCCGGACTATCACGGGGAGAAGATGGCGGTGCAGGATTGCTGGCGTTCCAAGGAAAATCGGGCAGAGCAGGATGCCGTGCGGGAACTTATGCGACGTATGAACATTGAAATTGTGGAACTGGCAGAAAATCATGGAGAAACCAAGTTTTGCGGTTATTCCCTATATCAACCACAACCGCCGCGCAATCCCAAATTGGCTCCCAAGCGATTTTCGGAAGGAGCCAAGGGGCTGTTCAAGGAACATACCGAGGAGGAAAAGAAACTTCTTATGGAAGAATATTGCCGTAGAATTCCTACGGAAAAAGCAGTGGCTTACTGCCATTACTGCATTCGTGGGTTGAAATTAGGCGACAAGCAGGGGCTTCACTTGGCAAGACTTCTGTTTGAGCCGGAAAATGTGTGAGGGAGGAAGTCGTTGTGAAAATGCTGGCAGTTGCTGGACATGGGCTGCCATTTCTTGGCTTTTCGCATCTGGCTGTAGTAGTCTGCCACGAAACGGGGCCATTGGTGAGGATACTGCATCCCCTATGTTTGATTATCTATAGTTCCCTCTATGTTTTTCTACTTACATTCAACGTATATTCCTCAACCTCCTTGAAATATCTAGAATCCAAGTGATTCCTCTTCCCATATATCCGTATATATGCTATAATGTAGTTAGAAATGTTTTGAAC
>JAFSWY010000371.1 GCA_017444295.1 Selenomonadaceae bacterium
AGGAGGGCTTCATGATGGAAAAATCCAAGGTGTATTTCACAGATTTCCGCGTAGATGTGGGAACGAGCCTTTTGCAAAAGCTCAAGACTCTCTGCATTGCGGCAGGAATCAAGAAGATTGACATGGAGGGCAAATTCGTTGCGATCAAGATGCATTTCGGCGAACTGGGAAACATGGCCTTCCTGCGTCCCCAGTATGCGAGGGTCATTGCGGACCTCGTCAAGGAACAGGGCGGGCTACCCTTCCTGACGGACTGCAACACTCTCTACCCCGGCAGCCGCAAGCATGCATTGGAGCATATGGACTGCGCGAATCTCAACGGTTTCAACACGGTGACCACGGGATGCCAGATCATCATTGCCGACGGATTGCGCGGGACGGACGAGGTGGAGGTACCCGTGAAGAACGGGGAATACGTAAAGGCAGCGAAGATCGGCCGTGCCCTGATGGATGCGGATATCGTCATCAGCCTCACCCATTTCAAGGGACATGAGATGACCGGCTTCGGCGGAGCCATCAAGAACATCGGCATGGGCGGCGGCAGCCGCGCCGGAAAGATGGAACAGCACTCCTCCGGCAAGGTGTCGGTAAACGAGGAGCTTTGCCGCGGATGCCGCCGCTGCGCAAAGGAATGCGGCTCAAATGCCATCTCCTATGAAGGGAACAAGGCCCATGTCAACCAGGATATCTGCAAGGGCTGCGGCCGCTGCATCGGCGCCTGCTCCTTTGATGCCATCAGCAACGACCAGTGGGATGCAGGAGACCTTCTCGACCGCAAGATGGCGGAGTATGCGCAGGCCATCTGCCAGGACCGCCCCTGCTTCCATGTGAGCCTTGCCATGGACATCTCCCCGAACTGCGACTGCCACAGTGAAAATGACTCCCCCATCCTCCCCAACATCGGGATGTTTGCCTCCCTCGACCCCGTGGCCATCGACCAGGCATGCGTCGATGCCTGCCAGAAGGTGGCACCCCTGCCGAACAGCCAGCTCGGCGACAACCTCGCAAAGCCGGACTGGCATCACCACCACGACCACTTCATGGACAGCAATCCCAACGTCCATTGGAAGGAAACCCTGGAGCATGCAGAGAAAATCGGTATGGGCAGCAGGGAATATGAATTGGTGAAATTGAAGTAATGCTGCAGCTGGAAAAAGTGGACAAGGCCCTGGCAGCAATCGAGGAATGCTGCGGCAAATGCACCATCTGCTCCCCCGACTGTCCCGTCGCCATTGCCAGAAGGGCGATGGCTGGATTGAAGTACGATCTGGAGCAGTACGAGGCCGATCCACAAGAACAAACATAAAAGCATCTGCATTGGAAAATGCTCCCCTATGAGGACAATTTTTTCACTGTCCTCATAGGGGAGCATGTCAATTTTCAAGATTCTTGACTGTCTTCGCCATCTTTCGCGTGCATGTTTTCTATCTGGACCATCAGTTTGTCAGCCAACTGCATGATCTGATCAACCTTCCGCAAAGTCAGTCGATAATTCTTGATATATCTGGTCTTGCTCTCCATCGTCGTGATAGACTCTGCCCATGGCACTATTTCAGGAAATTCATCTTCGTTGCACAAAGCCAGCAAGCTGTCAATATCATGTGTTTTGGGATATTCAATCCCGCTTGTCTCCAAATGATGCTTCAACGCCAGTTCTATCGCCTGTTGCAAAAGATATCCCACCGTATTAAGACGAATTTCATCATCCTCCTTAAAACGATACAATAACTTTGCCGATGATAGATTGCTCTTGGCCAAATCCAGCAGAGTATCATCTTTCATATACGGTAACCCCCTTCTGCTCTATCTCCTTCAGCAACTCTGGTGATACGGAAAAATTCGTCCACTTGTCCCAAACCACTTTATGCGAAGGATAAGTGGGAAGATTCGGCTTTTCCTCATCCAGTTCAAAGTAGATGTCAATATCACTCCATGGATTGCAGGCCGCTGTGACACTGCTGCCAAAAACAACCGCTCTTTTTACGTTTTTGTCCTGCCGACAGGTTTCCACCATATCTGCCACATGCCTTTGCTTTGTAGGAAATATCCGTCTAGCATTCAAGAAATTCTTGCTAACCAATCTCCACATATCCCTATCCTCCTCTATACTTCTCGCTAAAGAACTTCCACACTGTCTCCTATTGTTCAAACTGTGCCTTCAGCTTGGTGGAAAGCTCCAAGGCCCCGAAATAGCCTTCCACAATGTCTGCAGCAGACTGGTCTTCCCGCTGCCATTAAGCCCGGTTACGATAAGGTTCTTGGCTTCCTTATCGGACAACTCAATGACTGTATCCTTGATATTTCTTACACTGTTTATGCTTATCTTCGTAACAAACGAATCATTCATCAATAGCACCTTCCTATCGTAGCTTTGAAAATCCGGGACACTGTCTCGTAAATTGACTCGTTTGGCATTATAATATTTATTTGTCTGTGTGTCCATATTTTCCACAATGACCTTGCATTCCAGCCAAGATAACTTTTTCCTTATACTATCTGTCAATGCTTTCATAATCATCTTAAGAGTCCGACTATAAGATTGAAAATTTCCTTCCAAAAATAGTATACCTTTTATATCGGGCGATTTATTTGCAGTCAACATACAATAGTAGCAATTCGCCAAAAAGCCTTCTGACTCCTGCCCAAAAACAAAAAAATCTGCAACAGGAATGTTTTACTCTTGCCTAACCAAAGGCACGAAACATTCTTCTACTTTATCCTGATAAAACTTTCCCCATCCATATCGCCAATCCAGAGTGATTCCGAAGCATTCTGTAATGCCATAAGAAAAGCTGGCAGATACAAATCTGCCAGCCTAAAAATTCTATTTCGTTCACTGCTTCCCTGCTAGGAAACACAACCCCATCACACTTCGCCGAAGTTGTACAGCGGTTCTACTTTATGATAGTGGGTGTGAAGGAGTTCATGGGCCTTTTCGCTCAGCGGTTCCCCAAGGAATTCATCGTAAAGGGTGATGATGTCGGGGTTCTCATGAGACTTGCGGAGCGGGAGGGACTGATCGAGACGGTAGAGAGCCTCCATGCGCTTCTTGCGGATGGCGTTGGTCGTGCCGATGGGCTGTCCGCCGCCGCCGATGCAGCCGCCCGGGCATGCCATGATCTCGATGAAGTCATAGGGGGACTGCCCC
>JAFSWY010000044.1 GCA_017444295.1 Selenomonadaceae bacterium
AGCTTTGCCTTTTTCCCGAAGTACCGCTCCAGCCATCGGTTGCTGATGCGGTGGATGGGAATGATGTAAATGGGCTTTGTGACACCACGCTCTGCTGCTGTGCGAAGACTGTTGTCACGGCACAACGCCTGTATATACATGCGGTTCACGATGAATCCTGCCCGTTCCAACAGCACACGATAGTAGTTAAGCTGCACGGCCCAATCCCAGACATGGCGCACCCCATCGTAGCGGAACTCCTTTCTTGTCTTGGACTGTCCTTTCTTCGTTCCCGTCTTGTAGACCTCTCCCGTTGGAACATCCACCTTGTAAATGCCCAAAGCCTTCATGATTTTATAGGAGCTCGTTATCTTGAGGTCGCCCAGCACCCCTTCCTCGTTGTCAATGATTTTGCCGTAGAGGTCGAACTTCCCACTGGTGACGGCATCCTTCAGACGTATCTCCCCAAGGATTTCTCCCGAGGTATGTCCTTCATGGATCGTATGGACAGCCTGTCCATGCAAGGAATAGAGGACACTCTGCGGTTCGACAGCATAGGCTGTGGTCTTTTTCAGATAGGTTTCCCGTACTCCGGAAATCAGCTCCGTCACGGTGGCTTCCTTGATGCCACGGTCAAGGGATTCGGCAACGGCCCGAAGGGTGGGGAGGAACATGCACCGTTCCTTCTGTTTGCAGGATGCGAGGCAGTCCTTGATGAGCACGCGCTCCCCGTTGGGACAGATAAATTTTGTCGCTGGCATGGTATCCTCCTATGCAACGTAGACGGGGAGGGGCAGCGCTGCGATATTGCTCCCCTCATCCTCCGTCTTGTCGAAGGTCACGGTCAGATTTCCGAAGAAGTGATAGTCTGCTCCGATTTCTCCCACGGGCATCTGCCCCACGATGGCTTGCAGATACTTCCCCAATGCTCTTGCCTGCATAGGGTTCAAGGTGATATGGACACTGACGGCATCGTCCTTTCCACTGCTTAAGGACAGGCAAACGGAACCGCTTCTTGTAAGCAGTTTGGCCGTTACATCCTGATAGATGGGGCTCATGTAATAGGCACACATATTGAATCCCTCCATAAACACAATAAGGGCAGGAGAATCATCCCCTGCCCGGTTATACGCTCTATGCTCTTATACAGCGAAACGAAAAAGTCCCATGAAGCCTGTCTGATTCCAGCTTCATGGGACTTCTAAAGGTATCTTTTCAATTATAGCCTTACTTTGTTAAAGTCAGCCCATTCAATTTTCCAATTTCGGTGATTTTATCAATAGAATATTTCGATATTTTTGAGATGAACGCCAAAGGTTGATTCTCACGAAGCATCTCCAATACCATTTCCATCTTGCCTTCCTCAAGCCCTTCTTTACGCCCATCCTCACGAGCCAGATGTTCTCTTGCCGCCAGTTCATGTTCGTACCGCATATATTCCGACCTCCAGTCCTTGTTGTGCTTGACCTTTTGCACTACTGCATCCAATTCGTTCACCATCGGATGACTTACTTTCTTTCCCGCCACATAATCTAGAAAAGCCTTCAGGTCATCGTCAACATCATCCATTGTCCCTTTGGCATTCAAAAATACCTTTGTTGTCCCGTCCTGCAATTGGATGGCATTATCCTCATCACATCTCTGGTGAAAAGTATAGATATGGCGCCCTTCTCCGAAGTAATCAAAGGTGCAGATGAAGATGATCGCCGTTTTCCCAAGCATCCAGTAATAATGCCCCTTGTCCATGGCATCCATATCGATCAGCCCTTGATAGTACCGGATGCGCTTTGGAAGATCATCTTGCCCAATAACCTGCATTTCCAGGTCATACGAGCTTTCCCCATCCGCCTCCTGCACAAAGACATCCAGGCGGATGCCCTTGCTATCCCTTCTCACATCAATGGACTTCTCCCGCTCCGGATAGGTCAATTCCCTGATCTTCATATGAAGAATCTTTTCCAACAGCCACTTGCAGATCTTCGGGCTTGTCTCCATGGACTTACCAAAGATGAAGTTGTTCTGTATGGTCAGTTCCTCCCAAGTCTTTCCTGCCATCGAATCCCTCCGCATTCCCTTCTTAGCCTTATTTTACCGTGTTTCTCCTGCCGTGGCAAGAATTTTCCCACAATCATCCGGCGTCTCTTTACCGTCTCAAAACACGGAGGCATAGAGATCCAGAAGAACCGTGTTGTCGTATTCTTTCCGATACATTTCCAGTTCTTCCACGGTGAAATGGTCCAGCAGGATGTCATAGACTTCTTCATATTTCTTGGGAAGGTCTTTCGGCAGCTTCGCCCTGCACCCTCCCCACATGGGATAGCAGCCCCATCCATAGAAGTTAATGTCACATTCGATATATTCATATTTCGGGACATCCTGCTTTGCCGATTCTGCAACTATCCCGCTTACTTTCTCGATCACGGCATCGGTGTGGCTCCGGTTGATGTATTCATCCGTCGTATGTGCATGGTAATATCCGATGGACAGATTGACTGCCGCTATGCCCATGGCAGGGGCAACCACGGAAATATCGCTGAAAGAACCGAACGCTGTCTGAAACTCCTTTCCTGTGATGTACTCCTCGAAAGTCTCATTGTCACAGCCATAATAGACGGCATCACGGCTTCCCTTGCGGTCAAGCTCCATGAGCATCTTTACATCTTCCAGTGCTCTGGGAAACCGTTTCTTTCGGTACGCATCCGCAAAGGCTTTTGCGCCGACACCCCCGATTTCTTCATCACAGGTGAACAGCAGCCAAGGCTTCTGCTCTGCCTGTTCGTAGAGGTTGACCAGGGCATAGACTCCGCATCGGTCATCCCCGCCGATGCCCTGGGGCGAGGTCAGGATGTTTCCACCCTGCTTCTTTCGGATTACCCGCACCTGCTCCTTGTGGACGGTGTCCAGATGGGCAAGGAGCAGAATGGGCGCCTCGCCCCGCACCAGAAGATACTTTCCCTTGCAGCAAATCGCTTCGGAGTGGTACATCCTGCGGAGCCTGTGAAAGAGCCCTGCCTGTGTGGGCCACAAAAACTTCTCCAGCGGTATCATGCGATTCTCCTTTCCCTTGCCGCCACACTCTCCCGGCATCCCCGGCAAAGGGCGCGCCCGTCCTCCATCGGTTCCATCTGCTCCCTCGGCGCATAGTCCCCGCATTCCTGGCAGCGCGTGTAGTGGTTTGCGCGGCAGGATGCGCAGACATAGCGCTCATGGCCGGAACTGCCATAGACAAGATGTGTCTCATGGCAGGATTCCCCGCAATCTTCGCAAATCTCGTCATCATCATCTTCTTCATCATCCTCGTTACAGTCGGAGCAGTAAAGCCTTCCGTCAATTTCACAGGCGCAGTGGATGCAGAGGCCGTAGGTTCCCACAGAGAACTCCCGGAAATCCCCTGCATGGTCGGTGCGGATGCTGATCTTTGCGTCAAACTGCTCATACGTCCAGTCCGTATAGCCCCCGAACCCTTCCCCTGCGGCAATGTTGCAGTAGGGATTGCCGCAGTAGGCATAGGTCTTCCAGAGGTTCGGGGCGTGCTCCAGCGCAGAAAGCTCTCTTTGCACCAGATCACGGTAGAGCTTGGAATCCTCCTGCGCCCCATAGGTTCCCCCGGAGGTGTTGTAGAGGCGGCTTTGCAGGAGAAGGCCGTTTCCTACCTTGTAGGCGAAGATCTGCCGCATGGTCTTGCGGTTGTTGAGGGTTTCCGGGGTATCGGGGTCAGCCGCAAGAAAGGTGATGAAGGTGACATCATCTCTTGCATAACCGGAGCAACCATTGTTGTACTCGTACTCGGTGGAGTTCAGGGAATGACAACTGGTCAGCGTGTCCCCCCTGCGGTCGCACTTCGGGTTGCTCATGGTCAGGAAATGGGCAGGATTCA
>JAFSWY010000372.1 GCA_017444295.1 Selenomonadaceae bacterium
GGCAGAACTCCTCCAGCCGCGCCCGGAGGCTCGCGACCGTATCAAAGGGCGGCGTGAAGAACCCGCCCCGCACGAAAACATGCCTGACAAAAAAATCCGTCCGCGCCTGTTCCCCTGCAACATAGCAGGTACCGCAGAAAATCCCTCCCGGCTTCAATACACGGTTCAGCTCACGAAAAGCCGCCTCCTTGTCGGGAAAGGCATGCAGCCCATTCACCGTGAGCACCACATCGAAGGAACCGTCATCAAAGGGCAGTTTCCCCACATCCCCCTGACGAAATTCAACATTCCTCAAATCCAACGATGCTGCCCGCTTCCTCGCGGCCTCCAGCATCTTCTCCACATAGTCCATGCAGACGATTTCCGCCTCCGGAAAGCCTTGGTACACGGGCAGGGAGAGGCATCCTGTCCCGACGGGGATTTCCAGCAGCCTGCCACGGAACCCCTTCGGGATGCCCGAAAAGGCGGTATCCACATATCTCCGGCTTTTTTCTTCGTCCAAGTTCCAGATCAGGCGACAGATCAGTTTCCCCAACCAGCTGCTGCAGGTCATCATCCCATCATAGGCTTCCGCTGTATCCCCAACGGCCCGGTAAGCCTTCCCGATCTTGTCCTTCCTCTGCATCTGCTGCCGCCCCTCTTTTCCATATTTTCCTGAAAACATGCCCCCGACGAGGTTTCATCGGCCAACGCCATAGAACCTCATCGGGGGCATTCCTGTGAAATGTGTCTTCTTTCAGCAAACCATTCTCCTTATTGATAGGCACTCAACTTGCTGCGCAGCGACCGGAAGTCCATACCGCCCGTATAGAAGAGCGACTGCGTAGCGCGGCCGATCTCCAGACGGTATGCCTCCGGAATCTTGCTCTCCGCCACCGTCTGGCGGTTCCGAGCCTTCTGGAAAAACTCGGAAAACTTCTTCCCTGAAGCCTGATCTTCATATCCTTCCTTGCGATCGAATGAGCGTCCCACATCATAGTCAACGCCCTTCACCCTCGCAACCCTCTCAATGCGTTCCACCATTTCTGCCACCTCCCATCCGAAGGTTTTACAAAGGATGAATTCTTCTTATGTCTATTATATCGTAAATCAGGCAAAAAAGGTTAAACTTTTTTCAGTATTTCCCTCATATTTTTCCCACAGCCGCCGCATAGACCGCAAACTCGTTTTCCCCATCCAGGGCCAATGCCGCATTCAGCCTGTCATCGTAAAAGGCCCCTATGGCGCAGACACCCACGTTGATCGTCTGGCCTGCCAGATACAGGTTTTCGCAGACATGGCCTGCATCAAGGAACAGGTATCGATAGGCGCGGTTGCCGAACTTATAGGCCATGCGCTCCGAAACCGCCGCCCACACAAAGGCCACCGCACTGTTCTTCACCATATTGGCCGCCTTGAACCCCGCCAGGAACCTCTCTTCCGCCTCCTCTCTGGATGCCTCGAAGACCAGCACATGCTCAAAGGCAAGGAAGCGGTACAGTCCCGGTGCAAGCCCCTCCACATTCTGGACATAAAGGTAGGTCTCAAAGGCATGACGCCCGCCTGCAGAGGGAACATTGCGCATGCTGTCACCGTTGGGAAGGACCATCTTGACTCCCTGGGTACACCAGAGCAGATAGGACAGATCATTCAGGGAAAGGGCTTCCTGGCTGTACTGGCGAATGGTGGAGCGGAGTTCCACCATCTCCAGGAAATTCACGTTCTTGTCCGGCAGCAGTCCCGGTTCCGGCAGGGGAATTACCTTTGCCCCCGCCGGAGCCGGTTTCTCTGTCCGTGGCGGTTCCTTCCCTGCCAGGGCAGGGGTATCCTCGCTCTGCTCCAGGGTCGTGATTTTCAAAAATTGCTGGGGAATATTCTTTTCTTTCATCTCCATGGGCAAATTCCTCACATATCGGGACGCTCGCCGGTCTTGCCCGTGAACTTATGATAGCTCCCGCCCTTGCGGCGGTTCATGAGCTCCGCGAAAAGCTCCTCTGGCGTGAGATTGTGAAAGGCCAGCAAAACAAGGCAATGATACCAGAGGTCGCCCATCTCATAGAGAACCTCCTGCTTGCTCATATTCTTGGAGGCGATGACCGTCTCCACAGCCTCCTCCCCGACCTTCTTCAAAATCTTGTCCTGGCCCTTCTCGAAGAGATAGTTCGTATAGGAACCTTCCACGGGATGCAGGCGGCGATCCTGTATGACATTGTAGAGATCGTTCAGAACCTTCACAAGGGAAGTCTCCGGTTCCGTCGGTATGACCGCCACATCCTTGCCATTCGCTCCCATCCTGCGCCCGCTGAAACAGGAATAGGTGCCGGTATGGCAGGCAACGCCTGTCTGGTGGACGCGCACCAGCAGGGTGTCCCCATCGCAGTCATAGGAGATTTCCTTGACCTGCTGCACATTGCCGGAGGTCTCCCCCTTCTGCCAGAGCTTTTCACGGCTGCGGCTGTAGAACCAGGTATAGCCCGTCTCAATGGTCTTTTTGAGGGATTCCTCGTTCATATAGGCAAGCATGAGCACCTGCCCGTTTTCCTCCTGGACGATTGCGGGAACAAGCCCTTTCTCATCAAATTTCACCATAGAAATATCTTGGATATCCATCAGAACCTTACCTCCACTCCACGAGATTTCAAGTAGTTCTTTACTTCCCTGACCGTGAACTGGCCATAATGGAAAACAGAGGCCGCAAGAACGGCATCCGCCTTCCCCAGGGTGAGCACATCATAGAAATGCTCCAGAGCCCCTGCGCCGCCGGAAGCGATGACGGGAACATCCACGGCCTCCGATACCGCACGGGTCAAAGGGATATCATAGCCGTCCTTCGTGCCGTCGGCATCCATGCTGGTGAGCAGGATCTCCCCCGCCCCCAGTTCCACGCCGCGCTTCACCCATTCCAGGCAGTCGATTCCCGTCGGGGTACGCCCGCCATTGATATAGACCTCCCAACTGTCTTCCCCGTTCCTGCGGGCATCCACCGCCAGGACGATGCACTGCCGCCCGAAACGCTCCGCCCCTTGGCGGATGATATCCGGGTCCTTCACCGCCGCCGTGTTCAGGGATGTCTTGTCCGCCCCTGCCTTCAGCATGACGCGCAT
The DNA here is from genome assembly GCA_017444295.1 of Selenomonadaceae bacterium. GTDB lineage: Bacteria > Bacillota > Negativicutes > Selenomonadales > Selenomonadaceae > UBA3796. The sequence goes on from JAFSWY010000372.1 coordinate 3,084, forward strand.
GTCCTCCGTCGTGCGGATGCCGCCCCCCACCGTAAAGGGGATGAACACCTGGGTGGCACAGTCCTGCGCCACCTGCACCATGGTATTGCGCTTTTCGCTGGATGCGGTGATATCGAGAAAAACGAGCTCATCGCAGCGTTCCTCGTCATATCGAGCAGCGAGCTCCACAGGATCCCCTGCGTCCCTGAGCCCCACGAAATTCGTGCCCTTCACCACGCGGCCATCCTTCACGTCAAGACAGGGAATGATACGCTTCGTATACATATACTATTCCTCTTTCCCGGCAATCTCAATGGCCTTCGCCAGATCCAGGGAACCCGTATAGATGGATTTCCCCACGATGACGCCATCTATGCCGTCCTTTTCATGGAGCTTCAGCTGCCTGATATCCTCCAGGGACTTCACGCCTCCCGAGGCGATGATGGAAAGGCCGCTGGCCTTTGCCAGAGCAGCCGTTGCCTCCACATTGACACCGGAAAGGGTGCCATCCCGGGAAATGTCCGTATATATGATGGTCGTGACACCGACCTCTGCCATCTGTTTGGCAAGCTCTTCCACCTTGATATCGCCGGATACGCCCCATCCGTCCACAGCCAC
>JAFSWY010000373.1 GCA_017444295.1 Selenomonadaceae bacterium
CATCGAAGCCGCAGATATTCCCTGCACAGCCTCCGGCATCGCAGATGATGACAAGACCTCCGAGAGAATGAAAGACAGAGGCAGCGCCGGAGTCGTCGGGAGCAAAGGGGGAGAGGAACAAACGCAATCCTTTCATGGGCGCACCTCCTTTCTGTCGGCTTCCTCCAGTGCTGACTGCATGGCGGTGAAAAGGCGTTTGACACCACTGTAGCCGAAGGGTTGCTGCTCCTCGTTGAAGGGGACGTGCGCCGCCGTCGGATGGTAATAGCAGGCATCGGCGCCCAGGGCGAGGGTGATGTTCTTTCCCTCAGAACCGTAGTGGAGCATCGTTGGGGAAAGATTGCTGTAGACGCGGGTTTTGGGGCTGAGCTTCGCCAGCTTCTTGATATAGAAATAGTCGTAAGGCGTGGGCTCGGCATAAATCTCGGCAACGGCGAGCCCATAGCGCACCATGGCAAGGGCGATCTCAAAGGCATTGCCGTTGAGACGGCTGCCCACGGCCAGGACTTCCTTGCCATGGGCACGGCAGAACTGGTTCACCACGGCCTGGGCATCGGTGAACCAGCCCACATCGACGATGCGGGTCTTGAGGGTCATGGCGAGGATCTGGTACTGGGTGTGGATCTTGTCGATCTGGTAGAGGCGTGTGAGTTCCACGGAAGGAATCCCGAGGTTCTGCTCAAGCCAGCGCGCCGCACCGCGGGCCTCGGGATTCAGCACGAGATTGAAATTCGCCCGTGAGAGCTCGTGGTATTCTTCCATGTTCCGGCAGCGGGAAAGTTCGCGGATGTGCCTCAGTCCCGTGTGGCGGAGCAGGGGATAGAGCTCGGAGTCCTCCTGCAAAGGGGCAAAGAACCCCAGAAGATTCACGGCATTTGCCTGTTTCTTGCCGGGGCGGAGCAGGGAATAGACGGTTTCCCGGACAGCGGCCATGGGGGGGCGATGGCTTTCCCGCGTCAGGGCGTACATGTAGCAGGGGAGCACGGGGAGGTGCACGGTTTCCATGGCTTTGCGGCAGATGCGTTCCATGTCGGTGCCGAGAAGGGCATCGACGCAGGTGATGCAAAGCATGACGGCACTGGGAATCTCGGGGCGGCTTTCCACGAAAAGCTGTATGGCGGCAGGGATTTTCGTGAGATGGCGTCCCGTCACGATATCGTTCTCATCGAGGAGGAGATAAGCGAACCGTTCCCCGAATTTCCCGGGAGCTTTCAAGGCGGCGGTATTGCGCCCGCAGCATCCGGGGGAGATCAGGAGCATGATGGATCCCGGGATGGCAAGTCCTGCCCTCTTGACCCCGAACCCTTGGGCTCCGGGGGAATTGAAATCCAGTGCCGCAGGGGAATTGAAGATGAGATGGGTATCCGTCTGGAGCTCCCTGGGGATGTTGTCGCGTCCTGCGGCATGCAGCTCTTTGATTGAAATGGAATAGGGCTTCTTCTCCATGATTACCTCGGCTGATCCTTATGGTCATCGGAAAGGCGTCTTGCCAGTTCCAGGAATTTCTTGCTGATATCGAGCTCGGGATTCCCTTCGATGACGGTTTTCCCGATATCTTCGAAGTGATTGATGTCGTCGCTTCGGGGCATATCGGCGATGATGGAAAGGTGATGCTCCTCGGCGAAGGCTTTCACCTTTTCCTCCTCCTGCGGGATGTTGCGGCGGTTGAGAAGGATGCCACGGACCTTTGCATAGCCGCGGTCAGCGAAGTTCTCTACGGCAGTCGCAATGTTGTTGGCGGCGTAAAGGGCCATCTTTTCCCCGGAGGTCACGATGAGGACATCTTCGGCATAGCCCTCGCGGATGGGGGCGGCAAAGCCACCGCAGACCACATCACCCAGGACGTCGTAAAGGACGATGTCGGGCTGGAAGGTATCGAAGAGGTCCATTTCCTCCAGGATGTTGAAGGTGGCAATGATGCCGCGTCCGGCGCAGCCAAGGCCGGGGGTGGGGCCCCCTGTCTCGATGCAGAGGACGCCGCCGAAGCCGACGCGGGAGATTTCCTCCAGCCGCTCCGGCGGGTGGTCCTTTTCCCGCATGTAGCCCATGACGGACATGAGGGGCTTGCCCTCCAGGAGGTTGATGGTGGAGTCGGCCTTGGGGTCGCATCCGATCTGTATGACTTTTTTGCCGAGCTGGGCAAATGCGGCGGAAAGATTGCTGGTCATGGTGGATTTCCCGATGCCGCCCTTGCCGTAGATTGCGATTTTTTGCATTCTTGTCGCCCCCGTCATTCATGAACAGTTCTCGAAAATATAAAATCCCCTCTATTATACAATGCCTGTCACAAATTTTCCATATATCCATAGTATTTGCCTTTGGCAAAATATGAACAATGCGTTATGACAGGGCAAGCCTGTCGAAACGTTGAAGTGGTATATTTTGCCTTTGGCAAAATATGAACAATGCGTTATAATTAAACGGATGGATTAATGGTCCTGCATAATAGGTTGCAGGCTAGAGATGATGGGAGCCGTTTATGACACAGTTTGATAATCGCAATATCAGCATGATGATGGATTTCTATGAGATGACCATGGCCAATGGCTATTTCCGCGATGTGGATGCAGACAAGAAGGTGGTCTTCGATGTATTCTACCGCGCCAATCCCGATGAGGGAGGATTTGCCATTTTTGCCGGGCTGGAGCAGGTCATTGAGTACGTGGAAAACATGCACTTTTCCGAGGAGGATATCGCATACTTCCGTGAGCAGAAACTGTTTTCCGAGGAATTCCTTTCGTATCTCAAGGAGTTCCGTTTCCAGGGGGATATCTATGCCTTCCCTGAGGGAACCATCATGTATCCCGATGAACCGATATTGACCGTGGAGGCGTCCCTGATCGATGCACAGCTGGTGGAGACGGCCATCCTGGCGCAGATCAACCACCAATCCCTCATTGCGACGAAGGCCCGCCGCATCGTCCGCGCTGCAGGGGACCGGGCGGTTTCCGATTTCGGCGCCCGCAGGGCACACAATATGGATGCCGCCACCTATGGTGCGAGGGCTGCCTATATCGGCGGTGTTGTCGGCACGGCCACGGTGTCTGCGGGGCAGATGTTCGGCATTCCCATCAGCGGGACGATGGCCCATAGCTGGGTGATGTTCTATGGGGATGAGTTTGAGGCCTTCAAGAAGTATGCG
>JAFSWY010000374.1 GCA_017444295.1 Selenomonadaceae bacterium
GGGCATCTGCGCCAGTATCTCATCTGCGGACTGTTCCCACTCACGGAAATATTCCCCTGCCAAGGTTCCCCGCCTGGGGTCATGCCCCATCTCCACCAAATGGCGCTCATAAGCGCAATCCCTGTCCCTTGGCGCAGATGCGGCTTCCTCTGCCTGAAATTTCTCCACAAGCATCGTATAGTCGGTCTGGGGAAGCCTGACCAGCCATTCACTCCTTACCCCGGCAGCCTCCAAACGCTGCTCATTCTCCGGGGACAAGCGGTTCAGGAGGGAGGCTGCCACCAGCCGCTTTCCTGCCAGTGCCGGAAATTCCTCTTTCAGGCGGGCAATGATATTGCAGATCGTCTTTCCCGTTGAGATCTCGTCATCCACGAACACCACCGTGTCCGTATGCGCAAGCCATTCCCCCAAATGACCCGTTGACAGGCTCTGCTCCGGCGCATGGCTGTGTTCTTCCAGAAAGTCGATATGCGCCCCCCAATGGGGCAATTCCTCCCTGGTGGTCTGAAGGTATACGCACTCCTCACTGACGGTATTGGCCACCACCGCCCCTATGGCGGTAGCAGTTTCCGCAAAACCGATGACCAGCCTGGCATTGCCATGCCTTGCCGCCACCTTGTCCCCAAGGGCCTGCATCATGGAAAGGGCCAGGGTCGGGCTTACGGGCACATGTTTTCCCTGCAGAGGATTTACCAGTATATATTTGCGCTTCCTGTTGTTGTGCCGTTTGGCCACACGCAGCAGATCCTCAGCCGTGAAGCCTGCTTGCCCTATGGCTGCTCCGCAGCCTTGCCTCGTCCCTGATTCCATAGATATCCCCCAAGATCTTTGTACGTTCTGCCCACCTGCGATGCGTCTTTACCTCATTCATGCGGCTGCCGTCTGCGCTCTTGACCACGCCCAGCTTCTCCACATCCCACAACAGGACCTGCCTGGCATCCTCATAGTCCGTATGGCTGACCTTCAGGCTGTCATAGATGTGAGGCAGCTGGGAAGGATGTATCGCGGTCTTGCCGATAAAGCCATTGATGCGGTCCAGCTTCAGCTCCTGCAAAAGCCCCTCCAGCCAGTCAAAGCCCTTCTTGTCATCAAAGTATTCCCATACCGGTCCCGACACCACATAATCCCTGGCGAACACATTCAGTATGTCCACCAGGATGTCGCGGACTACCCCCACGGAATAGATCGGCGTGTCCACCGGCCGACGAAGGCCGTACAGATTGCTGAAATCATTGCCTCCCACCCGCACATTCAGAACGAACTCGTTCATGCTGTCAAGGATTTCCTTGATCCCATGAAGCACAGGCACACGGGTCTCATTGTCCGCAATCATGCTGCTTTCCAATACAGGCATCACGTACAGAGGTTCCTTCCGGCCCCTGTTGAGCTTCCGGAGGATCTCCCTGTACGCCTCTCCGTTGCTTATATCAAATTTTGGCAGGATATAGCCCGTGAGAACATTCTCCGCTTCGCCAAGGAAAACAGAAATATGCCGCATATGCTCCGGCGTGCGCACCCGTACAAACAAGAGCGGCAATTGTTCCCGCCTCTCCTCGTATGCGGAACGCATCTCCTCCAGGATGCTGCAAAGTTTCTTCTCCGCATCTTCCAATGCCTCGTCCTGAATGGCATCTTCCAGGCAAAAGGCAACGGATGTCAATCCGGCAATTTTCCGCCCAAGAATCTTTTCTACCATATTCTCCTGAAAGGCAGGCATGTACAAAAGGCCGCCTACCATGTATTGCAAAGTCCTCTTCCCAATCATTCTTTTCCCCCTCGTATAATAGTGTGATACTTATCTCGGATTAAAATTTTAAATCTTTTATAGGATTTCATCCGGGAACGTCTCATACACTCTCCGTAAGAAATAAAATTTCTAACGGAGAGTAGTATGAAAACAAGCAGGCGATGATTATTCACCGCCCGCATTCAGGTTATTTGGATTTGCCAGGAGGTATCATGGAGCGAATCCACGCCTCAAAGCTGCTCGGATTCCTTGTCTGGATCAAGATAACTCCCGGGCCACGGAAGCGGCACACAAGTCCCTCTCCGGAAGCAATGCTTGAAAACCAGCCACTGGAGGCCTTTTCTATCTTGTAGTGCATATAGTCAGGCCATGCCACCAGATGCCCATTATCGATAATGAACTCTTCCCCGTCATCCAAATTGATGGGATGGATTACCCCGTAGCTGCTGACGAACACAGTTCCCTTGCCGGTGATATTGAGCACGAACAGCCCCTCGCCGGAGAACAGCCCTTGGGACAAGTTCTGCAATTTGGTATCCACCTGCACATTCTCTGTACCGGCGAGGAATCCATCCTTCTGCACCACCAGTCCATAGGAACCGTCCAGGTCCACATCCATGATGCCGCCGGGATAAGGATGCCCCAATAGCACCGTTCCATCCCCACGGTTTGCCGCAAGTTCCTGGAAGAAGAAACTCTCCCCCGCCAGCACCTTGCGCATGAGGCCCTTGAGGATGCCCCCTTCCATCTTTCCTTCCACATCCACCGTAGCGGACATGGCCACCATGGCATCCGATTCCGCCTTCAGCCGCTCACCACGCTTCAGCTGGCACTCCACGACAGGAAATGCCTCGGGATAAAGTATCTTGTAATCCATGGCTTTCCTCCATCAAAGATATCTTTTCGCCAAAAGGCCCAAATCCCCATCCTTTGTGGCCTGCCCAATGGCATTGAATTTCCACTCGCCTTTATAACGGTAAATCTCTCCAAAGATCATGGCCGTCATCCCATCATATTTTTCAGACAGGTCATACCGGCAGAATTCTGTTCCCTTATCATCCACAATACGGATAAACGCATTCTTTATCATGCCGAAATGCTGCTTGCGGGACTCGGCCTTGTAGATATTGACCACAAAGACCAATTTGTCATAATCGGCAGGTACCGCATCCAGATCCACAAAGACCTGCTCATCATCCCCATCGCCTTCACCGGTCAGGTTATCGCCCATGTGCCTGACCGCACCCGATGAATGCTGCAGATTGCCAAAGTAAACCAAATCGTTCTGTGCCAGAAGTTTTCCGTTTTGAAGCATGATCACCGAAGCATCGCAGTCAATATTGTCATTCTTGCTGCCAAAAATAGAGGACAGAAATCCACCGCTCTTTTGTTCCATGGGATCCCATCCAAGGCCAATCATCACCTTTCCCAATGCCTGTCCATTGTCCTTTTTCAGATTGACTTTCTGTCCTTTTTGAAGATTCACTGCCATGATACATTCCTCCTGTCTGCTTGTTTTCCCCGGCTTACTCAACATCAATCCCATACTGTTCACAGAGCCGCTTCAGCCCAGCCATGAACCCGGCTCCAACGGCTTTCATCTTCCATTCCCCCTTATGCCTGTATATCTCAAGCGCATTTACCACGCGCTCCAGCCCAAGCTCCAGCAAAAATTCATACTTGCAGCTGCCATCCATGAATATCCTGGCTTTTGGATTTTTCACCCTGGAAAAATTCCTGGTTGTGTTTCCATCTTCCGCATATACCGCAAATGCAACAACGATGCTTTCCACATCCTTGCTGACATTCTTCAGGCAGATGCCGACACCCTGGCTCCCATCCACACGGTCGATATAGACGCCATTGCTCTCAGACTGCGTATTGCCAAAGAAGATCAGGTCGCTGTCCTGCCGGGTCTTCCCATCTTCATAGAGCAGGAACGCATAGGGATCCACTTCCAGACCGCTATATTCCCCTTGAAAGCCCAGAAACAGCTTCTCTGTATTTCCCAAGGAAATACGCTGCCCCTTGATCAATTGGGGCACCGATGATTCATTTATTGCACGGCTGCCGCTATCTTGTCCGTCCATATGGCCATTGCCAACGACATTGCTTTCCGGCATAGCCTTCTGCTCATGTACCTCCGGCGCTCCCTGCACGGCACGTCCGCTTATGTAGATCCTCTTGTTCACGCCGTAATCCGTCTGCAGGATGACATCCCCGTACAAGATCGTCGAATTCATAAGGGATGCAACCTTGAAGGACACCTCATTCCTGCCGGCCGATATTGTCTGAGGTTTTACGTCCATGCCATGGACATGATTGACAATACGGCAGTTCCTCTCTGCAAAAATCTCCCGGCAAAACTCATTTGTCTTGTCCGCTGCAAAGGAGCCAAAGTCCAGCATCCTTGGCAGCTTCCACTTGGAGACCGTGCCATTGATTTCTTCCTGGCCATAGACTTCCACATCTTTCAGCACCGTATCATTCCTGGTTTTGATGGCCACGATCTGCTCCGGATGATCCGTTATCTCCACACGCAGGTTATTTATTGTCACCTTGGCAGAATCCACGATCAGTGCCGTTCCGCCCTTAGCCCAAAGGGTAGCCCCATGCCCGTCTATGGTGCAGGAGCGGTTTATCCGCAAGGGACCTTCATACTCGCCCATGGAGATATCTATCTTCGAATTTCTGCTATTGACGATCTGTTGAATGGATTTCATAGCCTTACCCCATTACCCCTTTACTGCCTCCATCAGAAGCGCATCCTGCTTATTGCAGGATGGAAACA
>JAFSWY010000375.1 GCA_017444295.1 Selenomonadaceae bacterium
CTCACCTGCGGCAATGGCCTCCTTGATGGCCGGATTCTCTTCCCATCCATCCTTTGTCCCCACCCTGACATTGACAAGAAGCTGGGGATAGGTGGTCATGAGGGCCGTGAGTTCCGAAGCCTTCCTTCCGCTGCGCTTGAGGGAGGAAAGCACCTGAAGTGCCGTCAGAAGACCATCCCCCGTCGTGCTGTAATCCGTGAAGATGATGTGGCCGGACTGCTCGCCACCGATACAGTGCCCGTTTGCCAGCATGTTCTCCAACACGTAGCGGTCCCCCACCTTCGTGATCTCTGCCTTGATGCCGACTTTCTTGAGGGCCTGATGGAAGCCGATGTTTGCCATGACCGTCGTCACCACGGTATTGTTTTTCAAACGCCCTTCTTTCATCATCTCCATGGCGCACATGACGAGGATGTGGTCGCCGTCGATGAGCTGCCCCTTCTCGTCCACGCAGAGGCAGCGATCTGCATCCCCGTCATGGGCGATCCCGAAATCCGCATGGTTTTCCAGAACGGCCTTTTGCAGGGATTCCAGATGGGTGGAACCGCATCTGTCGTTGATGTTCACCCCATTGGGCAGGGCATGGATGACCTTGAGATCGGCCCCAAGGCGCCGCAGTACCGTGGGCATGGCCTCATAGGCCGCGCCATTGGCACAGTCAAGGACCACCTTCATGCCATCGAAATGCTCCTCGCAGGTGGTGCAGAGAAAATCGATGTACTGATTCAGCAGGTCATTGCGGTATTCGATGCGGCCAATTTTCTTGCCCGTGGAGCGTGCCATGTCATCCTTCTCCTCCAGGCGATGCACGATGGCCTCCAGTTCATCCTCCACCGCATCCGGCAGCTTGTAGCCATCCCCTCCGAAGAATTTGATGCCGTTGTCCTGGAACGGGTTATGGGAGGCAGAGATGACAATGCCCGCCCTTGCCTTGAGCTTTTTCGTCAAATATGCAATGGCAGGTGTGGGAATGATCCCTATGATAGCCGCCACGCCGCCCGCCGAGCAGATTCCGGCAGCCAGTGCCGCCTCATACATCTGCCCCGATACACGCGTGTCCCGCCCAATGAGTATGACCGGCTGCTTTTCCGTCTCCTTGCCGAAATAAAGCGTTGCAGCCCTGCCCAAACGATAGGCAAGCTCCGGCATAAGGGAGACATTTGCCTCACCGCGCACGCCGTCCGTTCCAAATAACCTTGCCATAAACGAAACCCCTCCCTAAAAATTCCTAACTTATCTCGTATGCACATTATGCACATTCTTTTCCAAAAAAGCAAGTGCGGCCTTCATTCCATCCACGGCAGCACTCATGAGTCCTCCGGCATAGCCGGCACCCTCGCCAATGGGGTACAATCCGGAAATGCTTCCTGACTGGAAGCTCTCCCTGTCCCGAAGGATCCTGCAGGGAGCAGAGGAGCGCGTTTCCACACCGGTCATCACCACATCCTCCGCCGCAAAACCCGGTATCTTCCTGTCAAAATAGGGCAATGCTGCCTCCAGGGTCTGAGTGATGAGAGAAGGCAGGCAACGATGAAGGTCCACCGGCTTCACGCCCGGACGGTAGGTCGGGGATGTCAGGAATTGCTCAGAACCAAAGGTTCCTTTCAGGAAATCCCCCACCGTCTGGACCGGGGCGAGATAGCCGCCACCGGCCAGTTCAAAGGCCAGGGCCTCACACTTCTGCTGGAACCGCATGCCATCCAATACCCCAGCACCGAAATCCGCAGGGGACACGGTCACCAGGAGCGCCGCATTGGCAATCCCGGAATCCCGCCTATAATTGCTCATTCCATTGGTCACGACCCGCCCTGTCTCAGAGGCAGCCGCAACGACCTTTCCTCCGGGGCACATGCAGAAGGAATAGGCCCCTCTTCCGGTCCTCGGATCCTTAAAGGTCAAAGCATAATCCGCAACAGGGAGAAGGGAATTTCCCGCATCCTCCCCATACTGCGCCTGATCGATGAATTCCTGCGGATGCTCAATTCGGACTCCTGCGGCAAAGGGTTTTGCCTCCATGGATACCCCTCTTTCCAGAAGCATGGCATAGGTATCCCTCGCAGAATGCCCGATTCCCAGAAAGACGGCTTCCGCCGGAATCCGCTCCTCACCATTTACCACAACCGCCTCAAGGCTTCCTTCCCTGCCGATCAGAAAATCCGTGACCTGCATCCCAAAACGGACTTCGCCCCCCAGTCGGATGATTTCCTCACGGATATTCCTGACGATATCAGAGAGGAGATCCGTCCCGATATGAGGCTTCTGCAGATAGCGGATTTCCTCCGGCGCGCCTGCCGCCACAAATGCCTCCAGCACATCGCGCATATGGGGATCGCTGATCCTCGTGGTCAGCTTTCCATCGGAAAAGGTTCCGGCCCCCCCTTCCCCAAACTGGACATTGGAACGGGTGTCCAAAAGGCCGGTCTCCCAAAATCTCCGAACAGCCTCCCGACGCCGATCCACATCAAGGCCGCGCTCCAGCACCAGGGGCTCCCATCCGGCACGGGCAAGCACCAGGGCAGCGAACATGCCGGCAGGACCAAACCCGACAACCACCGGGCGGGAATCTCCCGACTGCCTCTTCAGCAATTGCAACGGATTCCTCCCGGTATCCTCAGGACTTCTGCTGATATTCCTGTCCCGCCGGAACTTCGCCAGAATCTTCTTTTCCGGGATCGTCACGAGAACATCCAGAACGTAGACAAACTGGATGGGAGCGCCATGATACCGCCTTGCATCCACAGCCTTACGCACAATTACCACCTCAGGCACAGCCTGAGGTGGTAATTCCAAGCGTTTTGCCGCCAAAGAGGTCAA
>JAFSWY010000376.1 GCA_017444295.1 Selenomonadaceae bacterium
GCAGGAAAAGCCCTCTGGTAGCGGAGATTTTGACAGGCCAAGCGAGAAGAAGAAAGCAGCGGACGGTGGGAACATCTATGAAAAAGTGGATGGCAGTATCATCCTGACAAATTGGCAGGATGAGGAAAATCAAGGCTTGCAGGATTCGGCAGTGGGTGGCAGTACCATCCTGTCAAAATGGCAGGATGAGGAAGTACGCGGCTTTGCGGGAAATCCTGCCTCTGCAGCCGAGGTGATTGACGGAATGAACCTGCCAGATTGTCATCATCCATCCTGCCAAAATGACAGTGCCATCACGTCAGCTTGTCAGTTTCCATCCTGCCAAAATGACAGCATCCATTATGACAGTTTGGCACGACCAATACCAGAGAACAACAACAGAGATTTCTCGAAAAGAACAACAACAACACGACGGACAAGCCAGCTTCCAATGGAAGAACCTCCGAAACCCGGCAAGCTGGATTTGTTGTTGATGTCTGCTTCTGACTATGGTTTGTCTGAAACTACGCTTCGCCAGTACGTTCGGCAGTACGGCGAAAAACTTGTGCTGAAGGAAACCAATCTACTCAAAAAACTTCTGGAGCAGAAAAAGCCGATCCAGAATCCTGCTGGATGGTTGCGGTGTGCCTTGGAAGAGCAGTATGAGGATACGTGGGCGAACTATGAGAAAATCCGGCAGGAGAAAGAAGCGAGGGCAGAGGCAATGAACAGGGCCAGGGAGGAATACTTCGCACGCAAGGACGAGGAAGAACGGAAAAAAAGGTCCGTGAACATAGATCCGTCCAGTCCGTTCTATGAGATGTGGAAGAGTCATGGCAAAGGGGGTGGTGCCGTACAGTCATAAGCTATAGTCGGCAGGGTGTTCATTATGAACACCCTGCCAATCACCAGAGTACGGGAACGAACAGGAGGATGTGATGTTGTTTGCGGTTGCAGCTTATCGTGAACGGAAAAACAGCGATGTCAACTAATCGTGGCATCCGGAAAGGGAAGGAATGGATCTGGTACGATGACAGGCTGCTGGTGAGCGTCCAAGCTGGAACCCCGGACGCTTTCCGAATTGTCCTGTCCCGTATTCCATGCAAAGGGGGTGAAACAAGTGAGACGTTGGATGATTTATTATGCGCCGGAGCCGGAGGACTACGGCATGACGCTTGACGAGGATGTGCTGACCGACGAGGAAAAGGCGGAACTGTCAGCCGAGAGTGATGAGGAGAACGCGAGACGCTGAAAGGAGTGCAGTAGATGGGATTACCGAATCATGTGCAAGAAAAACGCAATGACTTGGTGGAACAGGTCATTGCAGATATCAAGGCAGGAAAGCCGTTCTTTTGGGACTGCGAACACTATGGAAAGCCTTCTCATAACATTGCGAAGGACAGTCCGTATCGTGGGCTGAACCGCATGAGGCTTATCATAGCGAGTCGTGAGAAAGGCTTCACAGATAGCCGATGGGGAACGTACAGGCAGGCCAAAGAAAAAGGCTGGCAGGTCAAAAAGGGCGAGAAGGGCACACACATTGAATGGTGGACATTTTCGCAGACTGTGAAGGAGCAGGATCAGCAGACGGGCGAGGAAATACAGCGAGATCAGAAACTTGATCGCCCGATGGTGAAGAACTATGTGGTGTTCAACGCCCAGCAAATGGAGGGAGTGCCGGAGGAACATCCTATCACGATAGACGAGAGCCAGCGGAATGAGTACATGGAGAACATGCTGAAAAATTCCGAGGCAAAAATTTTCTTCGACGAATCTTACCGCAACTACTATTCGCCGGACAAGGACGAGATCCATGTGTTGCCGCGAGAGAAGTTCAAGAATCTCGATGCTTTTTATGCTACCTGCGCCCATGAGATAGCGCACAGCACGGGGCATAAGAGCCGTTTGGACAGGGACTTGATGGGTGGCGCGAATAAGGAGGAGTATGCGAAGGAGGAATTGCGGGCCGAGCTTACTTCCATGTTCATCGCACAGGATTGGGGAATCAATCTGGACGAGAGCCACTACCAGAGCCATGAGGCATATTTACAGTCCTGGGCGAAGGTTCTGGAGAACGATCCAAATGAGCTGTACCGGGCTGCTGCCAAGGCACAGGAGATGGCGGACTATATTGAGAAGAACATGCTACTGAAAGGTCTGGAGCTTCCGAAAGCAGCCGAGCAAACACAGGAAGCAGCACAGGAGCAGGCTGCTGCGCCGGTTCTTGCAGTGGCCGAGGAAAAAGCGAAGCTGAAGGTCGCTGAGAAAAAGACATCCAAGACTGCTACCAAACGGCGCACAAGCAAGCGTAAGGTAGGGGTGAAGACTCCAGAAAAAGGAAAGTCTGCTTCGATGGAACGGTGAACAGGACGGGTAGCCGCACAGTTACCATGGTGCGGCTACATTTCCCTTGAAAATTCTGCTGGATTTGAGTATGATATAGGTAAAAGAGGAGCGTGAAACGATGCCTGAGATGGACGATCGTGAGAAACAGCATTTGGAGGATTTGGAGCGCATCAAGAATTTCCGCTTGCTGGACGATGATTTCTTGACCAAATGCCTCGAAGATAATGTAGATGGAATGAAGCTGATGCTGGATATTATTCTTCCTGTCAAGTTGTCCGTGCAGCGCGTGACAACGCAATCCACCATCAAGAACCTGCAGGGCAGGAGCTTGAGGCTGGATGTGGTGGCACTGGACGAGAAAAGCAAGCACAAAGTCAATGTCGAAGTTCAAAGGGATAGTCGAGGCGCGGGTGCAAAGAGAGCCAGATATCACGGCAGTATCTTGGATGCAAATTCTGTCTTCGCAGGAGAAGATTTCGAGGATCTTCCGGAGATTTTCGTGGTGTTTATCACGGAAAAGGATGTGCTACATCGGAATAAGCCGATTTATAGGATTGACCGCTATTATATGGACGAAGATGGGCCTGTATTGTTCGACGATAAACTGCATATTGTTTACGTCAACAGTGAGGTTGAGGATAATACGCCATTGGGATTGCTGATGCACGATTTCCGTTGCACGAATCCTGATGATATGCACTATAAAATTCTGGCTGATAGGGTGAGATATTTCAAGCAGGATGAGAAGGGAGTGGCCACTATGTGCAAAGCGATGGAGGATATGCGGAAAGAGGCAGCGCAAGCAGCAGCGTTGATGGAACGTAAAAGGATGGCGATTCGTATGTTAGAAGATGGCGAATTGACCGATGAAAAGATTGCACTGTACGCTGGCTTGACATTAGATCAGGTAAAAGAATTGGCGCAAGAAAAATCTGCATAACATCAGAGAAGATGTTCCCGATAGGTTCACTGGCCTATCGGGACTTTTTTTACCTTCCCCATCCCATATACAGCTTTTCTTCATCGCGCATAGCTTTATCTTGGGCATCAGGTTTCTTGCTCCAGAGAGCGTCGAGTCGGGTGTCCTTTGCTTGTGATAAAAGGCGCTCTGCTAGGCTTGAAATTTGGATGACTTTTGCTTGATGACGCTGCCTGTATGCGTCTTGAATTTTTTGCGGTATTGCGCGGGGAACAGCAGCAGATTTCTTCCTTCTTGCATGGACGGGGTAGAGATGCACCAGCTCTGGTTGCTGACCCTGTGTCAAGGCTGATTTGACCGTGAGGATGTTCCATCTTCCGTGCACGGACAGGGAGAGCTTCAGCAGATATTTCGGCACGTTGCCGTGCTGGATATCATCGCCCAGCCGCACGGCAGAAACGTCCATTGTGAAGCTCCCGTCTTTTGTCAGATTCTCCGTTGGAGGCAGCTTGTCCAAGATGGCGTAGGAACAGCCGTCCAGCACCAAGGTTTTGCATTTCCCTACGGGGTTCACTCCGTCAATCTTGCAGTAGCGCGTCAGCAATCGTGGCAGACGCTCCGTGAATAAGACTTCATCCCTGTTTTTGTCGGCGAGGCTCTGGATAGCGGCATCAAATTCTGGCAACCTTTTTTGCAGGTTTTTGTATTCCGCGTAGAGCTGGTTGCAGGTCTGCTGTCGCCCTGCGTTCTCCTCGGAAAGTTCTTGCTCGATTGCTGTAATCTTGTCTTTGTATATGCCTGTCATTTTATGCTTGCAAATGCCGATTTCCTTGCCGTATGCCTTGCGCTTCCGTTCCATTTTCTGATACTTCCGCAATAGTTCTGCCAGCTCATGCACCCGATCTGTTTCAGTGTAAAGAGACTCGATTTTCGGCTTCAAATCCTTCATCTGACGGCCAAGGTCTGCGTATTTGGAGCAAGCAATGGAGTAGCGCCCATCGAAAACGCGGTCTATGGCAGCGAAGTGGAGCTTCTTTCCATCCATCAGATCCGCTTTTTGTGTCTTGTAGGAAGATAGCTTCTCCGTTGCCTGTGCCTGTATTTCCTGCTGTTTTTCTTGCAGGAAGTCCATGACATTTCCTGCTGTGATAATCAAGGGATCGGAGAGGATTTCCTGCGCATTGCCCTCTTCATCGCGCTCCTGCTGCAAACGTGCAAGATACAATCTTTCCTGCTGTATCTGCCGTGCGACGCGGCGGATGGCAAGATCATTTGCAAAGAGATGGATTTTCTGCTCCCTGCCTTTGCGTATTTGCGGCGTAACTGCTTTGGATTTTCCATCAAGCGCTGACGCTGTTTCCTCGGCAGGAGATTCATCAAGGTCAGAGGGATTTTTGTTGGATTCGTCCTCCCCAAAGGCATATTTTTCAAACGCCGCAGGAATTGGAAGCTCCATCAATTCCTGTGGCATGAAATCTGCCAGATCTTCCTCATGTGTGTCGATATATTCCTCTGCCAGATTGCTCGCTGTTTCTGATTCCTCCATGATGCGCTCCATTGTCCGGGGATTGCGATAGGCCGATCCAAGATGAGGTGCTGGAATGCGGTCAAGCAGTGCGGCCTCCTCGTCTTTTCCCTGTGCTAGAAGTTCCTGTTTTTGGGCGCTCAAAGTCTTCTCGCTGATGCGGCAGGGCAGTCCCTTTCCCGCAAATTTTTCATTGCACAGTTCAGCCCAGCGATGGCGCAGGGAAATGGTGGCCTCCTTCTGGTCGAAAAAGGTTGAAGTCCGGTAGCCGGAAGATGGATTCCCGGCACGATCCAGTGCGTACTGTTTGAAGTAGGTT
The DNA here is from genome assembly GCA_017444295.1 of Selenomonadaceae bacterium. Classification (GTDB taxonomy): domain Bacteria; phylum Bacillota; class Negativicutes; order Selenomonadales; family Selenomonadaceae; genus UBA3796. Next base: position 5,089 of record JAFSWY010000376.1, read on the forward strand.
TCAGCCGGAAGCGGCCTCTTTTTCTCCAAAATTTTTTCGTTGAACATCAGGTGGCAGTGGATGTTCCGATGTTCCTTGTCGAAGGTGGCAGTTTTGTCGTGGATGGCGTAGCTGTAGGCATGGTTTTCCTTGATGCCGAACTCGTCCATGAGCCTTTCTACCAGCTCGATATTTTCTGTCAGCGTAAACTCTTCTTGCAGCGCGAAACGGAACTCCCGATAGGCTCTTCCGTTCTTGCGCCGGTGCAGCTCTGCCTTGTTCCAAAAATCGGATGGACTGTCCGCCCAGCCCGGCATATTTCCGCTGGACGAATAGACCAGATCTTCTTCACGCCCTGCGATATGGAGATAACTTCCTTCGCGGCAGATATATTCGTAATGTGTCCGCGTGTTCAGTTTGGAACCGTCGCGCCGTTTTCCGTGCGGCGTGTTCTCGAAATAGTAGTGAGCCATAGCGAACTTCCTTTCCAGCCTCGGTCTTGTCCGAGGCTTATTTTGATGCCCGAAAGGGCACTGGCACGGCGAAGCCGTCTGCCCACAAGGGCAGCCAGCAGCCGGAGGACTGCTGCCGGTCCAGCCGGAGGGTGGCGCATGGAAGGCTCGAAGAGACTTCCGTAAATGCGCATTATGGGTTTTACCTGCCCGCTGGCAGGAGGATTTCCTTATGGGTATTTTATCGCTTATCTGATAAGATGTAAATATAATTATTTGATTACAGATAGAAAAACATTTGAATATAAACGAATTTCTTGATATTACAGGTATAAATATCTATTTACAAATAATTATAATAGTGGTAATATCTACCAGAAAGGAGGTATAATATGGAACCGCAAAAAACATTTTTTCCTCAAAAGGAGCCGACAGAGCTGTTTGATCGTCATGCGGCTGGCAAGTTCCAAAGCGATCTCTACAATCTCGCGCTCGATAAGGATGTGGCAAAAAAGAGGAATCTTCTCTATCTTGCTCTTATCATCGTCTGTGTGATTTCAACCATCTGGATTTCGACCACGGCGAACTACAAGACCTATGTCGTGCGTGTGGACAACGCGACAGGGCAGGTGGAGGCCGGAGGGGAGCTGAAAGCATCGAACTACCATCCGCAGGAAGCGGAACTAAAAACTTTCCTCGCGCAGTACATTCGCAATACGCGGACGATTCCCCTCGATCCCGTGCAGTACCGCTCGAATTGGGAGAACGCAAAGCACTTCATGACACAAGAAGCGGCACAAAAATTAAGTGCGATGATGGAGAAGGAAAAACCGGCAGCAAAGCTCGGACATTTCACGGTGCAGCCGGAGATCAAATCCATCCAGCTTCAGCCGGGAACACAGTCCACCTATCAGGTGCGCTGGGTTGAGGAGGAGTATTCTCTTTCCGGCGGGAGTGTCGGAAAAGAAGCAAGTTATGTGGCGCTCTTCACGGTCAAGCTGGAACCGCCCACCAAGGAATCGGAGCTTCTGATCAATCCGCTGGGACTGAAAATCAAGGATCTTACCATGACGAAAGAAAACGAGACAAAGGGGTGAGGGAATGCTTTGGAAGAGAAAGCTGGCAATGGCGGTTTTGGGAGCCATGCTTTGCTCCGCTCCATCCGTCCATGCAGCGCAGGGATTTTATTCGGCAGAGGAAGGGACATGGCAGGAATCGCGTCTGGTCTATCCTTATTACGAGGGCAGCGTGTATCAGGTCTATGCAAAACTCGGCCATGTGACGGATATAGAGCTTCGGACGGGGGAGACTTTGCAGGGTGTTCTGGCAGGGGAAACCCTGCGATGGGAAATCGACACAGCGACAGTCGGCGGGACGGCCCATGTTTACATCAAGCCGAAAGCGGAGAACATCAGCACGAATTTCATTATCAATACCAATCAGCGCTCGTATCGCCTCGTGATTGCCGCAATGGAGTCCTATCATTCCATTGTGAAGTGGAACTATCCCGCGGATGCCAGAAAAAATCTTATGAAGCTCCGCGAGGAACGCCACCCAGAGGAAAAAGAATTCAACGAGATTTTCATGGAAAACAGGGACGGCAAGCTGATCCTGAAAGCAATGAACTATTCCTATGAAACCAAGGGCAGCGACAAGGCAGAAAAATCCCTCTATCCGCTCCGCGTTTTTGATGACGGCACACGCACTTATATCGAAATGCCGAAATCGAACAAGTACGATCTGCCTGTGCTGTATAACGTCGATGACAGCGAGAAGAAGGGAAAGCTCACGCTGGTGAATTACCGAATGCATGGCGCGTACTTTATTGCTGACCGTGTTTTCGCTCATGCGCGGCTGTACTATTCCCATAAAGTCTATGTAGATATTTTCCCGAAAAAGGAAGGTGGCAATGAATGAACTGGCCGAAGATCAGGAATCCGTTCAAGTCGCATGAGGATGTGGATATCCTTGATCCGGAAACGGATGCGGAACAATCAGAGAAGGAAAGGGAGGACGATGAGGAGGAGATTGACCTCGGAGGCATCAGCTTCGGAGAGGAAATCTCGCCGGAGGACGGGGCGAAAACCCTCAACAAAAAAGCAATTTTGGGAGGTATTGGCGTAGCGGCGTTCCTTGTCATTACCGCGATCAGTTCCAACCATTTTTCGTCGGAGGAACAGGCAGAGGACAAGCCCCTCGGAAATCATGGAATTGCAAACGCGGCGACACCCGCCGATCAGCTCCCCGAAAAATATTCGGATATCGAGAAGCAGAAGAAAAACCAGACGGGAGGAAATGCTAATCAGCAGAAGCCGATTGCAGCGGAGTCAAGGCCGCAGGTGCAGGTAAATCATGCACAAACAACATCTGGCAGTCAGCCGGTGAATGTTGTGTCCTCGCCGCAAGGAGGAGGAGGCAACAATGCGGCCAGTGCAGCGGAGCAGAAAGCGGCAAAGGAAGCAGAGGCCGTTAATGACAGCGCACTTGCGTTCAAGGTTGCCGCTGCCGTCTCGCGTGGCGAATCCCCTAGTGGTGTCCAGCCATTGGGAAATGCGATGGCTGGCGCAGGAAATCAGTTGATGATGACTTCCATGCAGACAGCAGATTACGGTGTGGAATCCTATGGAGAAAATCGCGGTTCCTATATCCTCAATGCGGGCGCAGTCATACAGGCAACTCTTCTCACCGGAATCACCAGCGACGTGCCGAATGGCGACGTGGTGGTGCAGGTGCGTCAGAACATTTATGACAGTCTCACGGGAATGCATCTGCTTATTCCGCAGGGAAGCAGGATCATCGGAAAATCCGGCGCTGCTGGGGGCTTGGGGAATGAGCGCATCGGCGTGACCTTTTATCGTATCATCTTGCCCAACGGAAGCTCCTTGATGTTGCCTGACCAACAGGCTATTGACGGGACGGGCTATCCCGGCCTTGCAGACAAATATAATGAGCATAGCGGGAGGCTTTATCGTACTGCTTTCTTAAGTGCGCTTTTTGCTGCAGCAGCGCAGAGTGCGACAGGAAATACATCCGGCGACGATAAGCGCAGTCCGGGACAGGAAGCTGTGGCAGGGGCCGTTGCTTCCATCCTCAATACCAGCGGGAAACTTATTGACCGTGATGCGAACATCGGCCCCACAATCGAGATCGAACCGGGATTCCAATTCAGTGTGTTCGTGAATCAGGATTTGGCTGTGGGCGAGTACCATGCTTATTAAGCTATTTGCGTTTCTTTTTCCGATTGCCATAGGGCTATGGAAAGCGCATACGGCAGCAGAAAATCCCTATATGTATGCTTATCTGGGTTTCTTGGGAGGATTGCTGCTTCTGTATGCCGTGATGCCGAAAAAAAGGCTCAGTTCCCACGGTACGGCACATTGGGGAGAGAAGCAAGATATTTCGGATATGGATCTCATTTCCGCAAGCGGTGTTGTTGTCGGTCTTTACGACAACAACCTGACGCGGGCCTGCACTGCCTTCTTGCGTGCTGTGGAGAGCACCAAGAAGGATGTGCAGGCCCAGGCGGAAATGGATTTTGACCAGCGACAGGAAAAGGCAATGGATCGCTGCTATGAGGAGCTGCGACTGATTCGCCAAAAGTTGCCGCAGATAAAAGAAAAATCGTTGCGGACGAAAATCAAAAAACGGGAAGCGGTGTTGCAAAATTATGTGGAGCATCCTCCGAAATACGATCCGAAGAAAGAAGATTTCTGGACGGTCTATCCTTTTGTCTGGTTCCATAAAAACCTGCAGGGCATCTTGCGGAAACAGTCGCATTTTTATCTCCGTGACAACTCCAACAAGCACTTGGCCGTGGTCGCGCCTACCCGCTCCGGCAAGGGCGTGGGGCTTATCATCCCGACACTTCTTGGCGGGTGGAAGGAAAGTGTCATTGTCAATGACATAAAATCTGAGAATTGGGGTGTGACAGCGGGTTACAGGAAGCGCATGGGGCAGACGGTCATCAAGTTCGAGCCAACGGCGGAAGATGGCAGTTCTGCCCGCTGGAATCCGTTGGAGGAAATCCCTATCGGGACGGCGGGCGAAGTGTCTGCGGCGCAGAACCTTGCCTATATCCTTGCCAACTACGAGGGCAAGGAAAAACTCGACCATTGGGGCGCGAATGCAGCTACGGTCATTACGGTGGTGATCCTGCATCTTTTATATGCCCATTACAGTGATCCGGTGCATTACCCGCACATGCCAAGTCTCTACAGTGTCGCGGCTTTTATGAAAGCCAATGTATCACCGGAGCTGGACGAAAACGGCAATCCCGTCATGGAAACGCAGGATGGTGAGATGGTGGAAAAAGTCAGTGCAAAAGGTTTTTTGGAAACACTGAAATCATTGCAGGGATTCGAGCATGTGCCGGATGAGGGCATCGACCTTCGGGAATGGGACAAGAAGCGCGAGGAATATGTGACGAGGCATTTCACACCGGAGGATATGGTACAGATTTATCCTGAAGCACAGTCTCTCCAGTATATGCCGAACACGCATCCCATCATCTATCAGAACTTCGTGGAAATCCTGTCGAAGCCGGAGAATGAGTGCGGGAGCATCATTTCCACGGCGAACACTGCGCTGAAGGAGTATTTAGACCCGACGTTGGCGCAGAATACATCCGTCAGTGATTTTTCGATTGATGACATCATGAACTACCGAAAGCCTGTATCGCTGTACTTGGTTACGCCTCCTTCCGACCTGCTGCGTCTCGCGCCTATCTTCAGGCTTTTTTTTGAGATGATGGTGAAGCACCACGCCCGCAAAATCGGGACGTATGAGAACGGCGTGGCCAAAACAATCTACAAGCATAAATGCCTGTTCCTGATGGATGAGTTTTCATCATTGGGTAATTTGCAATCCTTCGCTGCCACGCTTTCCTATATCGCGGGCTATGGCATGAAGGTGTTTCTGATCAATCAGGGCTTGCCACAGATCAATGGAATCTACGGCAAGGACAACCAGATTTTAATGAATTGCCACTTGCAAATCTTCTATGCACCGAATGATAACGATACGGGCAAATACGCTGAATCCTTGATGGGCAACGAGACAATACAAGTAGAAAGTGAATCCAGCAACGGCGGGATTTTTGCGCAGAAGAACTACTCCAAGTCCGAGACAGGCCGCGCCCTGATTACGGCTGACGAGATTAAGCGGCTGGGTGATAAGGAGATCATTGTGGCAAGCGGCAGCCCGCCGATTCTGACCGATAAAGTGAAATACTACGAGAATGAATTTTTCACGAGCAAGCTCATGGATGCGCCAGTTGTCAGCGATGTGATCCGCGACAATCCGAATCCGGCAAGGGAGCGGTGTGTCAAAGAACTGGAAGAACAGAAAGCACAGCAGGAAGAAAACCGCAGGAATTTCCATTTTACTTACAAACAAGGCATGAAATCGAAAGCGAGGGATTTCGATTGACGGAAGCAAAGAAAGTCTCCTATACGGAGCATGAAATTGCCAGAAAGACGGCAGAGGAAATCGACATCGACTATGACGAGCTGCTGCTGGCAGAAGAACCACCAGAGGACAGGCAAGATGACGGCTGATGAAGTCTTTGCCAGCAGGGAAGAGGTAGGCCGCAGGATCATTGCTAATATTCAGGATTACGGGACACCTGACGGCAAGAAAGAATTTGCGGAACGTCCCTATAATGATCTTTCCAGCATGAAATACCCCTTCACGGGCGCGAATTATCTGCGTGTGTTGGCCTCTGGAGAACAAGATCCTCGCTGGTATAAGCTGACGGATACGAAACGGTTCGGCTTCCGTGTCCGTCCGGGTGCCGAGACGATAGAGCTGGAAAGCTGGAAGCATCTTGAGAAAGGCATCCAGCAAGCCACGGGCAAGCTGGAGAAATATGTGAACGCCCGTTATGTGATGGACCTGCCTCCAAAGGAACCGTTCCTCTTGGATCACGGCGAGAACATGGACAAGGCAGTGCGCCTCCTGCGGTTTGCAGAGAATCCGGCGAAGCAGCAGGATTTTGTTTACCCGAAGGGAAAGGAAGATCTCTTTTATCGCCTTGCCAATGCCAGCCGCAGCCTTATGGCGGAAGAAGTCGGGGAAGAGGAAGCGAGGAAAAGCCTTGTCCCGCCGCTTGCTGCTTATCTTGCGTTCAAGACAGTGGGCCTTTCGATGGACTATGAGAAGAATCCGCTTTTCTCTGAGGGGCAGTTGGAGCAACTGGAAGGAGAACGGGGCGCAAGGAACCTCTTTCACGCTATGGGAAAGGCAAGCAGTATACTGAGCCGTCTGCGGACGGCAGAGCTTACATTGTTCGATGGGTATGCCCATGAAGGACAGGGCGAGTATTTCAAGGACTTGCGTGTGACGCTCTTTTATTCCGAGGCTGCGGAATTGACTGGCAAGGGTGTTCATAATGAACACCAGCTTCGCGAGGAAAGTGCTGTCCGTCAGAGAAACTTTTATGCGCCTGGTGTCTACAAGCAGGAAGCGGCTTACGAGCTGCTGACTGCTATGCTCCGCGTGGACAAGGAGCGATGGGAAGGGAATCTTGGACGGCATGACAGTTTCGGGCGAACGAAAATTTCAGTCGAAAACGGAAATTTCCAGCTTAACGAGGCTGTCATCAATCTGGGACGGCTGGAATTTGGGAACCAGCCGACGGCGATCCGCGGCTTGGGGAGAAGGCTGCCGATGGAGGCAAAAAAGGAATTGGAAGATGAGGAAGGGATGCGTCTGCATCTTTTCCGCTATGACTGTACACTGGAAGAAAACAGCGAAGCGGTGCAGACGCGCCAAAAGGAATTGCAGAAGTATCTTGTGGAGTGCGAGGCAACGAGATTGTCACTTTATGCAGAAGAAAGAAAATACCTTCGCGGGCATGAGGACTTGCAGGAAGAAATGGGAAGATATGCGCCGACGTATCTTTATTTCTACGATGGAATGGAGAGCTTGACCGAGGAGCATGTCAAAAACAATCTGATGGAGATCCATCAGAGTACCATGCCGTTCCAAAATGCCCGCGTGGATTCCCCCGAAGGGAAATCCATCGGGGAGCTTTCGGAGGATGGCATCATCGTGGAATCCAAGTGGCCGCTCCGCACAGAAAAGGGAAGACCAGTCTATACCGAAAAGGAATTGGAGGACTATAAGAATCTGGATCGTTTTTCCATTGCCTACCGTGAGGAGGGCCAGCCCTTCACCGCTGAAATGCCCATTGTGCGAGGAGACAGGGCAATGGAGAAATTCATTGGGCACAAGCTGGAGGATGCGGCATTGTCTATGATAGAAAATCATCCGCAGTCCTATGAGGTCGGCGTGAAGATGGAATTTCGCTACGACGACAAGCCTTTCTACAGCATCCGTTACACAGAGGGCAGCGGTGAACTGAACCGGAGGCTGCCCGTTGGTATGCCGCATCTGGAAGATCCACAGGAGGACAGGAAATTTCAAGAGGCTGTCCATACCTGGGCAAAATTTCACAATGAGAACCGGCTGGATGCCTGTACTCTGCTCTATTCTAAGAGCTGGGTGCCAGTGATCGAGCGCAGGGAGAAGAAAAAGCTGGCTTTGGCAAAGACAAAGGGTCAGACGAATGACAATATGCAGAAAGTGGCCGAACAGAAAGCCGCCGGCATGGGGAGGTGAGAAGATGGCAGGAAGCAAGACCTTGACGCGGCTGGAAAATAAGTTTCTGGTGCTACGGAAGCGGCAGGAAGAGATGCAGGCAAAATTCAGGAAGGAAATCAAGGAAACCCAGCGGGCCATCGCCAGCAAGCGGAGCGAGTTCCTGTTGCAAGCGATACGCCGCACGGAGTTTCCGATGGAAAAGCCGGTGATTGTTATTGGTGCGCTGCTGGATGCGAAGCAAAAGCTGGACAGCCCGCAGAAATCCGATCTGATCAACCGCTATATCCGGCTTTATAACGAATTTGCAGCGAAATACCCGGACTTCGCGCTGCCGGATGAAGAGGAAAGCAGTGATAGTGCCAGTACCGCCAAACAAGTGGAATCCGTCAACGCAGGGCATTCAGAAACAGTACAGGGGGTGAGCGGCTATGGCAGAGAACCGCAATCTTGATGTAGTTCTTGGCGCGGGTGTCGTAGACCTCATGCATCGTGATGATGTGACGGAAATCTACAACAACGATGATGGATTTATCCGTTACCAGTCCCATACAGAGGGCAAGGTCAAGACGGATTTGTACTTAACGCCGGAGCAGTACCGCGCCATCATAGAGCTGGTCGCTGGGCAGGTGGGGAAGGTAGTCAATGAGGATGTGCCATCGCTTTCCGCAGAAATCGCTGGCTATGGCTGCCGCTTCCAAGGGGAGCTTCCACCTATCGTCAGGACACCGCAAATGAATATCCGAAAGAAAGCCGTCCGTATCTTTTCACTTGCGGATTACGTGAGGAACGGTGTTCTGACGGAAACCTACAAGGAATATATCGAAAAGGCGATTGCGGCGAGGAAGAATCTCCTGATTGTCGGAGGGACCGGCACGGGGAAAACGACCTTCCTCAATGGCATCCTTGCCGCTATTGCCGAAATATCTCCCTACCATCGAATCATCAGCTTGGAGGATTTGCCGGAGCTGCAATGCCCCGCAGAGGATTACAGCCCGATGTTCACAAAACAGGATACCGGGCAGGGAGGCATCCGCTACAACATGACGCGGCTGCTCGCAGATTGCATGAGGCGATCCCCAGATAGGATCGTGGTGGGAGAGGTCCGGGATGGCGCAGCCTACACCATGCTGAAAGCATGGAACACGGGACATGAGGGTGGAGCCTGTACTGTTCACGCCAATGGTGCAGTGGAAGGGCTTACCCGTATCAAGTCGCTGGCACAGGAAGATCCCGACGCAGCGGGCGACATCAAGGAACTGATCGGGGAAGCCGTGGATGTGGTCATCGCCATTTCCCATGTGGAGCTCACGGATGGCAGGAAAAGCCGCATCGTGAAGGACGTGATCGAGGTTTCGGGCTATGACAGCATGACCGACAGCTACCGATTGCGTCATATTGGAAAAGCACAAGGAGGAAAAACGAAATGAATCAACAGAAAATCTGGGAATCTATCAAACGGAAGTCTTTTAAGGCATCCATAGCAGCAAGCATTGCATTGTCCAGTATTAGCAACAAGGCTTTTGCCAGCACAATCGCCGGTGACAGGGTGGAGGGCATTGAATGGCCGTGGATGAAGTTCCTCAATTCTCTGGCCGATCAAGTGACGGGACCGCTGCCTATGACGCTGGGAGCTTTGGGCATTGCGGGTGCGGCGATTTCCCTCTTTGCGGGACACGCGGGAGGCGGGACGCAGAAATTCATCATGCTTATTCTCGTCATTTCCATCTGCCTGTTCGCGCCGAATTTCATGGGATTCCTCCAGAGTTCGGCTGGCGGGCTTACCATCGGGGGGCTTTGAGAAATGGACAGGGAGAATCTGCCGGAGGGCTATGAGATACCGATCCACCGTTCCTTGGTGGAGGCACGGCTTTGGATGGGGGTTCCGCGCAAGATGTTCATTGTGGAGATTCTTGCTGCCATTGCGGGAGGCGTTTTCATGAAAACGTGGACGGTGTTGTTTGTTGCGGTGGGCATCCATTACCTGAACCGGCATCTGACACAGAAAGATCCACGTTTCTTGGAAGTGTTCATCCGTTCCTTACAGCATAAGAAATTCTATTACAAAGGATAGGGGTGTTGTTGTTGGATCTGAAAAATATGTTTCGCTTCGGGAAACGCGGGAAAGGTCCGAGGATGGGTTTTTCAAGCGAGGTCGGAGTATTCCACGAAAAGCCGAGACTGGCCTTTCTTTTGCCGTGGGCGTTCGTAGATCGCTCCGGTATTGTGCATGGGAAAGACCATTCCCTGATGGCGGTTCTGAAATTCCGTGGCCCGGATATGGAAAGCTCCACGCCACAGGAACTTATGCAGTACAACGCGGCAGTGAACAATGTCATAAAGATGCTGCCTACGGGCTATGTCCTCTATTTCGAGGCGCAAAGGCATATCGCCAGTGATTATGACGGCTCCAAGATAGACGTTCCACTGGTACAGATGATGGAGGACGAGCGGGCCGAGTATTACGACGGCCAGCATCATTATGAGACAAATTTCTATTTCACGGTGTTCATGGAGCCTCCGCAGATATTGAAGTCAAAAATCACGAATGTTTTTATTGATGATGCCAAGACCGAGGGAAAGGCGGATATGCGTGTCTATCTCGATACTGTGGAGAAATTTATGGGTCAGGTGAACATCATCGGCAATATGCTTTCCCTCTGGTTTCCGACGATTGCCCTGCTGAACGCAGAGGATACGCTCTCTTACCTCCATACCACGATTTCCACGCTTCACAGGAATACGGTTAAGGTCAATCCCTACAAATATATCCCGGACTACCTTTGTGATTGCGACGTATTAGGAGGGCAGCATATGAAGCTGGGGAAGAAGCATCTCCGCATTGTAACGATTCTGAGCTATGCGCCCATGTCTTCTCCCGGCGTGTTCGATGTGTTCAATCACATGGATCTGGAGTACCGTTGGGTGTCCCGCTTCATTTGCCAGTCCAAGACAGACAGCCTTGCGGTCATGAAATATCGTCATCGGGAATGGAACCAGGGCGTGAAGGACTTCTGGACACAGGCAAGGGAAGCGTTCCTTCATGAGAAATTCGATAACGAGGTCAATGAGGGCGCGATCATGAACCGCGAGGATGTCAAGGAGTGCATGAAGGAACTCAGCACGGATGACGTGAGCTATGGCAACTATACCATGACGCTCCTGCTCTTTGATGAGAATGAGGAGCGTTGCGAGGAAAAAGCAAACCTTGTCGTGCAGGCTATCAGCTCGTGCGGATTTACTTGCTATGTCGAGGACAACAACAGCATGGAAGCATGGTGGGGAAGCATCCCCGGATGCTACCGCGCCAATGTGCGGCAGGACAATATAAACAGCCTAAATTTTTGTCACCTCGCCCCGATCACTTCGCTGTGGTCTGGAGACAAAAGGAATGAACATTTGAAGGGGCCTGTGCTGCTCTACACCGATACCAGCGGATTTACGCCGTTCCGTTTGTCGCTGCATATCGAGGACGTAGGGCATACGATGATCTGCGGACCGTCTGGCAGCGGTAAGTCTGTTTTGCTTAACACAATGGAAGTCCATTTTCTCAAATACCCGGACAGCAACGTGTTCATCTTCGATAAAGCCGCGTCGAGCCGCGCCCTGACGTTGGCAGTCGGAGGGAATTTCTACAATATCGCCGCAGAGGGGCAGGGAGAGCTTTCCTTTCAGCCTTTGGCGGAGATTGATGACGAATTGGAAATCAAGTGGGCGAAGGAGTGGATTCTTGCCTATCTGACACAGAAGAATGTCGTTATCACGCCCGCCAAGGATAATTTTGTCTGGAAAGCGCTTTGTTCGCTCAAAGAATTTCCGAAGGAGCAGCGGACGCTTTCCACCTTCTGCGAAATGGTGCAGGAGCAGGAAATACGGCAAGCATTGATTCCGTTGACGAAAAAGGGAAGCTACGGAAAGCTCTTCGACAATTCCAAGGATGTGACAGGGACAGGTCGCTGGCAGGTCTATGAGATGGAAACGGTGATGAACACGCCCGCTATCGTTCCGACGGTGTTGGACTATCTTTTTCATCGCATCGAGCGGCGGCTTGGCAAGGCCAAAGGGCCGTCCCTATTATGTCTTGATGAAGCGTGGCTCTTTTTCGACAACGAGATTTTCCGGCAGAAGCTCCGCGAGTATTTCAAGGACTTCCGCAAGAAGAATACCTCTGTCATATTCGCCACACAGAATCTTTCCGACCTTGCCAGCAAGCCGGAACTCTTATCGACGGTGGTGGACAACTGTCCGACAAGGATCTTCCTGCCGAACAGCAAAGCCATGACCGAGCAGAACCAAGAGCTTTATCGTATGTTTGACTGCAACGAAAAGCAGGTGAGCATCATATCCAAGATGACGAAGAAACAGGAGTATTATTATTCCTCTGAGAAGGGGAACAGGGTTTTCCGTCTCGCTTTGCGTCCTGCGGAAATCCCGTTTGTCACGGCGACTGCGAAGCAGGATCAGCGGGAAATCAACCGCATCCTGCAGGAGCATGGTCGGGAGAATTTCGTGAAAGAGTGGTTCAGATACAAGGGCTACACGGAGGAATGGGAAAAGTTCAGGCGTGGGTATGGTGTTCATCATGCGCAATCTGCCAAGAAGGAGCTTTATCCCTACGGTGAGTTTTTGGGACAGCTCAAAAAATGTTCCTGATAGCTGCTTCAGGGTGTTCATTATGAACACCTTGGCGAGAATCTAAAAAATGTCTGGAATGGGCATTGATGGGAGGCATGGATATGGCAAGATTTCAAAAAATCATGGCTGCTGGCGCTTTGGGCGTGGCACTTCTGCTTCCGCCAAGGGCAGAGGCAGCGATCCCTGTCATTGACAGCGAGAACATATTGCAGCAGATAAAGACATACACGGAGACAGTACAGGTCGTGACGAACACGGCGGAGCAGATCAAACTCCAGATCAAGGAACTGACCTCCCTGCCGCAGCAGATTCTTGACACCTACAAGACAGCGATTGCGAACAGCATGGCAGTGGTCACGGGTGCCATGAAAGACAGCGGTTTTTTTCTTGACGATACCCACTGGAATGAATACTGGCAGGAAATCTACCCACGGCTGCAGGCTGGGGAATACCGTCAGACAACGTGGTCGGAGCGCAGCATCAACACCACGATACAGGAAACGCTGGCAATGCTAAACAAGAAAGACGTGACGAACTATCTCACGTTAATGCAGGAACTGGAAAAATCTAAAACGCGGCTGCAGGAGCTTTTGGAACTGAATAAGTCCCCCGAGGGGAGCAAACAGGCTCAGCAGCTTGCCAACGAGATTGCGGCGGAAAAAGCGCATATCGAGAGTATTCAGACAGCGATCCAGGCGATGACAGCTAAGAATGAAACAATGAAGCGTCAGGCCGATGTGCTGGAAAAACAGAACCATCAGGCTGTCGTACAGGCTGCGCAGCAAGCCGAAGATGCCATGCTGACAAAGATGCGGGAGGAGACGACGCCTTCCGTCACGATGATTGACGATCCGTGGCAGACCTACGGAAACGTGAGGTGGTAGGAAGATGGATTTTGCAAGCAGCGATTTCCTCACCCAGCTGTTGCAGTTTTTTGAAATGCACTGCATCACGGGCTTTCTGGCTCTCCAGCCTTACGCATGGCAGCTCTGCTCTGTGCTGGCGATCATTGATATCGGGACGACGTGGGCCTTATACAGCGGGGAGGTCCGCATGTCGGAACTTATCAGCAGGGTCATGAAGGTGGGGTTCTTCCTGTTCCTTATTCTGAATTGGGACAAGATTAACTCGGCTATCCTGCTTTCCTTTCAGTATGCAGGGCTGACAGCGGCAGGAGTGACGCCTTCCGGAGATTGGATTGCTCCAAGCAAACTTCTTCAGCAGGGCTTTGATGTGGTAGGGGAGCTTTTGAAAGGGTTTCAGGAAACAAGCATCATGAGCGGTGGAGGGCTTGGGAAGTGTTTCATGTACCTGCTTTCCACGGTCATCACGCTTGCGGCATTTTTCTTTCTTACGTTGCAAATTCTTCTGACAAAAATCGAGTTCAACGTGTTTGCATCGGTGGGAATCATCCTGCTGCCTTTTGGAGCCATCCGATTTACCTCGTTTCTTTTTCAGCGTACAGTCTCGGCGGTTTTCTCCTTTGGCGTGAAGCTTATGGTGATGTATTTCCTCATTGCACTTTTTAACTCATTGGCTGGGGATGTCCAGAAGATCCCCGCAGATGCGTCTTTTGCTGAAATGTTGCGGTTGTCTCTTTCCTATGCTGCGATGGCGTTCCTGGCGTGGCAGCTCCCGAACAAGGCATCGAGTCTTATGAGTGGGATGCCGTCAATGGACGCAGGGGAAGCGGTCAGAGGAGCAAGAATGGCAGGAGCTGCCGCTGTCGGAGCAGCAACAGGAGGGGTCGGCGGCGTGGTGGCGAAAGCTGCCTCCACCTTTGGGAATGCCAAGGCAACGATGGCTGCAGCCCGTGCAAGTGCAGGGGCTGGTGCAGGAAAATGGGGAATGGCGAAGAGCTTTGCCGGTACGATGGCAGGGCAGCGCTTCGCTAACAGTACCATAGGACGAGGTATCGTGCGCGGCGCGAACAACGCCATGAACCACAATAAGAACTTCAATCGCATACGGTCAGGCGAGGTTTATACCACGCCTGAAGAAAACCGCAATGATTATGACGGGAAATAGGCAGGCGATGGCATGAGAAAAACTTTTGCGATCTTCTTGCTGGCATTCATGCTCTCCTTTGTAACGGTTTTTGCGGCAGCCCCATTTCCCGGCGGAGAGGTGACATCCCCTTACGGGGAGGAAGGACATTTCGGGCATGTTCATCAGGGAGTGGACATCGGGACGGAATCCGGTACTCCCATTCATGCGCCTTATGCTGGGATAGTGGAGCACGGCGCGGGCAGCGGTTTTATCTATTGGGTGATGATTACAAGCGACAATGGGGAAGCGATGCTTTTCGGGGACTGCAATCCAGATACGCTCTACTGCAAGGACGGCTATGTGTCGGAAGGGGAGATCATCGGCTATACGGGTGGGGACGCTTATGACGGAGAGCTTGGCATGTCCACAGGGCCGCACTGCCATGTGGAATACTGGCCGACAGGCTACTACCAAGGTTCACCAATAGATCCTGCGCCGGTGCTGATTGCATGGGGCGTTGACCTGTCCGGCAATGTGGTAGGACCGGGAGGACAGGGCAGCTTTTCTCGTGGCAGCGACAACATTTCCCTGCCGTGGGGCGTGGAAGCTATGTATCAGCTGGGTGACAGCCTGAATGGAATGATGGAGACAATCGTCAATGCCATCGGCAAAGGATATGATGGTCTGCAAATGGCAGGTCTTTCGCTGCTGCTCGTGCTTTGCATCATCGACCTTGCTTTGCCGCTCCTGCTCACGGGATTGGAGTTTTCTCTGCCGCAGATGGTGGGCAAGGTCTTCAAGTACGGTTTCCTCATGCTGCTCTTTGCAAACTGGCAGACGTTCATCAATGACTTTCTGCTGAGCATCGTCAGCTCGGTGTCCGGCACATTCATCGGGGATCCAGCTGTCATTGCGGACAATGTGAGCCAGCCCCAGCTTTTGATGCAGAAATGCGTCTATCTTGTCACGCCGGGGCTGAACAAGATTGCTTCCTTCGGCGCAGTGGATTTCGTGAGGAATCTTGGGACGATCCTGCCTATCTATGTGATGACCTTTCTCACGATGGCGCTCTTTTTCTTTCTCTCCTGCTACATCATGCTTATTTATGTCGAGTTTTATCTTTCGGCCTCGGTTGCGCTTTGCACAGGCCCGTTCATGGCGATGGGGTTCGCCCGTTTCATCGCGGAGGGGTCGCTTGGGCATCTGGTTTCATCGACGATCAAGCTGCTGCTTGTCTCCGTGATGGTTGGGCTGTGCGTGTTCTGCATCCGTGACGCGGAGCCTGGGGAGATTTTCTCCATGTCCAAGCCCGCGCAGGTAGAGACAGGCAGTGGAAGCATCAATGGCCCCGCCGATTTGGTGGAACTGGCCACGAATAAGGCGCAGAAATATGGGATCCCCGTCTCGCTGTTCCTCGCACAGATACAGCTTGAAAGCAGTTGGAATGTATATGCCGTCAGCTCCGTGGGGGCGCAGGGCTTGGGGCAGCTCATGCCAGGAACAGCCGCAGGGCTTGGATGTGACGATCCCTTCAATCCGGAGCAGAATCTGGAGGCGAGTGCGAAATATATGCGTGGTCTCTATGAGCAGTTCGGGGACTGGAACTATGCTTTGGCTGCCTACAATGGCGGTCCGAACAGCATCACGCCCGGGGAGCCGCTTCCCGGATGGACGCAGGAATATATCGGGTTGGTCAATCAGAATCTTTCTGGTTCCTACACGGTGAACAATGGGATCAATGCGGAGGCCATGAGCAAGTACATCCTGCTCTGCCTGTCCTTGATCGGGCTGGCAATCTTGACCTTCCTTGTCCCGTCGAGATTGATGAATCATATGGGAGGCAAGTATGAACTGGCGTAGCGGAGGACAAAGGAAAAGCAAGCTGTTCGTCTTGCTCCTGCTTGCCGCGATTTTCACTTTCTCCGTCATGCGGCTTGCATTCGGGATACTCTTTTATGTGAACCGAACGGATTCCGCGCCGCATGGCGTTTATATACTCTCCATCTGTCAGAAGCTCCACGCTGGCGATTATGTCATTGTGGAGCTTCCATTGGATATTCCGGCCCTGCACGTCAAGAAAGGGTTTCCGCTCCTGAAACGGGTGCAGGGCTTTGAGGGAGATAGATACGAGATCACAGAGGACAGCTTGGTTTTTAGGGGCAGAAGATATCCAATTTTTCGCAAGGACGGCCTCCCGCAACAAGAAATTGGCACCTATGTTGTCCCGAAGGGCAAGCTGCTCCTGCTCAATGAGCCGGAAGAATCTTTTGATTCCCGCTATCTGGGCGTGATGGATGAAACCGAGGTCAAGCAGAAAGTCCGGTTGTGGTTTTCTTTGGAAGGATGGTGAAGGATTTGAAATTACGAAAAATGTGTGTCGCTGCCGCCTTGCTGGCCGCTCTGACATCCCAGCCGTCCGTGAGCGAGGCAGGTTGGGATCTGCCGATTCGTCCTGGCGATCATGTGTTTGATGCGGTGCGCTTCGCGGATAGCGTAAAGGAGACAGCGGAGGCAATCAAGGAAGTGGCAAATACGCTGGAGATTCTTGGAAATCACTTGAAAATGCTTGTCAAGGCGGGGGATATCAGGGGAATCTGGGAGGCTATGGAGAATGTCGGCAGTCCGCCTTTAGGCAAGACAGCGGAAGACCACACGGAGATTTTCAAGAAAAGCTGGGAAAAAGCAAAAAGCAACGAACCTTACTGGCCGGTCCTCAATACAAGTATGGAGAAAACAAACGAGGACACAGGCAAGGCTGCGGAAACGGTGATTCTGCACCAGCAAGAGAGGAATTCTGCCCGAGTGGAAATCCTGTCCGCAGGGGATAGCGGTGTACTCAGTGAACGGCAGAAACAAAACATGGAGAACGCATTGAGCGCGATGGAGTCCATCGATCAGACGGAGCTGGCGGGAAGCAGGTTCGTGCAGGAGATTGAGCAGCAAAACGCGGAGTTCGCCAGTCGCAGGATTGAGCAGGAAAAAGCCAAGGCGGGCACGTTCTACGGCTACGATCCATACCATCCGAATGCGTATGATATGGAGCATAGAGAAGTAAAAACGCACAGCCTTGGCTTTATGGCATATGGGAAATAGGGAATTTCAGGGAATTTGCCATGCGGGTATGGCTTGCCTCGTTCGAGGCATTCGATGCCGAAGGTTCTGCATTCCTTTGCAAATCTCCCATATTGGAAATTGCAAAGGAAATTGCCACAATCAGGAAAAATATAACTCTTGTCATGGTGCTCACCTTCGATTATTTCCCTTTCGTTTCCCCTGCAACAAAGATTTCCAGCATTTGTCGCCACATTTTGAGCTTGTCCAATGGCAGTTTTAGAAGGAGCTTATGGATGCGGGATATTTCCCAATCGGTGGCGGTCTGTTCCAGAACAACCTTTGCGGATTCTGGTTGCTCTGTTTCGCCGTAAAGGAGCCATTCGAGGTCGAATCCCATCCTTCCGAGCTTTTTCAGCACTTCGGCGGAAGGGGAGGTTGTTCCCTTTTCCAAAGAGGAAAGCGCGGATTGACTGATGCCGAGCATCGACGCGAATTCCATTTGTGGCTTGTTGTAATAAGTGCGTATGACCTTGATGCGGTGCGCAAGCGTCACAGCCTCGTCGAAGTCTTTCGGACTTTCACCCTGCACAGGTGCTTTACCGTCCAAATAGTCCAGTGAAGTGCCAAGGATCTCCGCAATGCGTTCCTTGACAGTATCGGAAGGCTCATCTTTTCCAGTTTCGTAATAGGAAATCTGCCCCTGTTGGACACCCAAGAGATCGGCAAGCTGTTTCTGCGTCACATTCTTGCTGCGGCGGACTGCATGGAGCCGCTGGGAAAAACTGCTCATATTGCATTCTCCTGTTGATATAAATTATCCGAAATCAAATTTTATCTATATATATTTTATCACATTTTTAATAAAAAGGAATGATTCCATTGGCGAAATATCAAAAAATTTTCCTTGCTGAAAAGCCGGACATTGGCCGCGCTCTTGCTGCCTACTTGTGGCAAGGAGACTGCCAGAAGGGGAAAGGGTTTCTTTTTCACGGAGATACCGCCGTGACTTGGGCTTTCGGGCATATCCTTGGACTTGCTCCGCCAGAAGACTATGGAGAAGAATACAAGGCATGGAAGAACTATCCCATCCTGCCGCAGAAGTGGAAGCTGAAACCTGCGGCGAACTGCAGGGAGCAGCTTGCTGTCATCAAGGGGTTGCTGGCTGAAACGGCAACCGTAATCCATGCGGGGGATCCGGACAGGGAAGGGCAGCTTCTCATTGACGAGATTCTGCACTATCTGAATTTCAGGGGAAACGTCCAGCGCATCCTCATCCATGCGAAAGATGATGAGAGCTTGAAAAGAGCTTTTGCAAGCATCACGGACAACAAGCGCTTCGAGAACCTTTATTATGCCGGATTGGGAAGGGAACGGGCCGACTGGCTGATCGGCATGAATCTCACGCGGGCGTATACGGTCAATGCAAGGAAATACGGCTTTGACACCACTTTCCGCATCGGCAGGGTAAAAGTGCCGACGCTGGCCTTGGTTGTGAGGAGGGAAAAGGAAATCCGTGGCTTCCGGTCCGTGAATTTCTATGAGCTTCAGGGAAGTTTCATCAAGGACGGCATCTCTTTCAAGGCAAGCTGGAAGCCCAAAGAGGAGCTATTGGACGAGC
>JAFSWY010000377.1 GCA_017444295.1 Selenomonadaceae bacterium
ATCGGGCCGGAACAGGAAATCGTGGAATCCTTCGGAGGAAGGATCCATTTCACGAATGGTGAGGTTCACAGTTCGACGAAGCTCCTGAACAACTTCTTTGGTGCACTCCCAGAGGATGTAGTGGAGACCGCTCATGCCTTGCGGGAGAAATATGGGGACGATATTACGGAACAGGTTCGCCGTATGGTGGACGGATTTCGGGAAAAGAGCGTTCTTGTTGTCGGCGACATCATCATTGATGACTATGTATTCTGCAAGGTGCAGGGGCTTACTACGAAAGATGCCGCAATGTCCACCAGATATGATTTCATGGAACGCTATGCAGGCGGCGCCTTGGCCATTGCCCGCCATATGGCAGGATTTGCGGGCAAGGTCACACTGCTTTCCATGATGGGGCCAGAGACCGATATCGAGGAGTTTCTTTTGGAGGCAATGCTTCCGGTGGAGTGCCGCGTCGTGCGGGAACCGGAGTTCATCACCCCGGTCAAGCGTCGGTATCTCAGGCAGCATGCCCTGCGGCAGGAGTACGAGAAGCTTTTCTCCGTGAACCGCCTGCTGGATATCGAGGGAATGCGGAAGGTGGACTATGGCAAGTTTTACCGCAATCTTGAGGAACTGCTTCCGCAGCATGACCTTGTGGTGGTCTGCGACTATGGGCATGGGCTTCTGAACAGCAAGGCATTGCGGAAGATTGAGAAGGGGGCGGGCTTCCTTGCAGTCAATTGCCAGACAAACTCATCCAATCACGGCATGAATGTCATCACGAAATACCATCGTGCCGATGCCTTCGTGGTGGACGAGCAGGAGCTGCACCTGCCTTTCGGGCAGTCTTTGGCCGACACGTCGGAGCTTCTGCGGAAACTGGGCAGCCAATTGAAGAGCGGGTATGCCTGGGTCACGATGGGAGCGCATGGCGCCTTGGGCAGACGGGCCGGGGAAGAGGCAAAGATTCCAGCGGTCACGCTCCACGTCAAGGACACCGTCGGGGCAGGGGATGCGTTTTACTCCCTTGCAGCGCTTTGCGCAAGGGAAGGGATGCCTGTCGATCTTGCCACATTGGTGAGCAATGTGGCAGGGGCAATCAAGACGAACCTGGTGGGCAACGAGAGACCCGTGGCGAAGGTGGACCTGCTGAAATTCCTGAATACGGTGTTGAATGTATAGAAAGGCAAGAGAGATGGCAGACAAAATACGAATGGATTCCCACAAACTGCTGTTTCACCCGGAACGTGTTGCGGAGTGGAGAAAGGGGAACCCCATCTACCCCATCGAGATGGAGATCGGGCTGAGCGGCGCATGCAACCATCGTTGCATTTTCTGCGCAGTGGACTACATGGAATACAAGCCCCATATGCTGGAAGCGGAAGTGCTTCTTCCCAATCTGGAGCTTATGGGAAAACGGGGACTCAAAAGCATCATCTATGCCGGGGAGGGGGAGCCGCTGGTCAATCCGAATGCGCCGGAGATTTTCAACCGGACGAAGGAGAGCGGCATCGATGCAGCAATGTCGACCAACGGCGCCCTGTTCACAAGGGAAAAGGCAGAGGCGTGCCTGAAATCCCTGTCATGGGTGCGGGTCAGCATCGCGGGAGCAACGGATGCAACCTATGAGAAGATTCACCAGTGCAGGAAAGGCGACCTGCAAAGGGTGCTGAAAAACTTGGAGGATGCTGTTGCAGTAAAGCGTGACCAAAAGCTGGAAACCACATTAGGGGCGCAGCTCCTTCTTCTGCCGGAGAACAAGGATGAGGTCATCCTGTTGGCAAAAACGGTTCGGGAATTGGGATTTGACTACTTTACCGTGAAGCCCTTCTCCCAACACCCCTCCAGCAAGGCAAAGCTCACGGTGGACTACTCGGAGGCGGAGGAAATCGGGCGCGAGGTGCGGCAGTATGAAACGGAGAGCTTCAAGGTATACTTTCGTTCCAAGTCCATCGAGAACCTGAACATGGAAAAGCCCTATGACTCCTGCGAGGGGCTGAACTTCATGGCCTACATGGATGCGGAAGGGGATGTGTTTCCGTGCATCGTGTTCATGGGGCAGAAGGAGTTCGTCTACGGGAACATCCATGAAAAGACGTTTCCGGAGATTTGGGAGTCGGAGCGGGCGAGAAAGATACGGG
>JAFSWY010000045.1 GCA_017444295.1 Selenomonadaceae bacterium
GAAGAAGGACAGGCGCTTTGCGAAGGCATCCACGGGAAGACCCGCCTTGATGCCCGTGCGGATGTACTCCAGGCCGTCTGCCAGGGTGTAGCCCAGCTCGATATCCGCCGGTGCCCCGGCCTCCTGCATGTGGTAGCCGGAGATGGAGATGCTGTTGAACTTCGGCATGTACTTGGTGGTGTACTCGAAAATATCGCCGATGATGCGCATGGACATATCCGGCGGATAGATGTAGGTGTTGCGGACCATGAACTCCTTCAGGATATCGTTCTGGATGGTGCCCGCCATGATCTTCTTGTCCACGCCCTGCTCAACGCCAGACTGGATAAAGAAGGCCAGGATTGGCAGCACCGCGCCGTTCATGGTCATGGAGACGGACATCTGGTCCAGGGGAATTCCGGAAAACAGGATGTTCATGTCCAGCATGGAGCAGACGGACACGCCCGCCTTTCCAACGTCGCCCACCACACGGGGGTTGTCCGCATCATAGCCGCGATGGGTGGGAAGGTCGAAGGCAATGGAAAGGCCCTTCTGCCCTGCAGCCAGATTCCTGCGATAGAAGGCATTGGACTCCTCTGCCGTGGAGAAGCCGGCGTACTGGCGCACCGTCCAGGGACGGAACACGTACATGGTGGAATAGGGTCCACGGAGGCAGGGCGGGATGCCGCTGGCGAAATCCAGGTGGTTCATGTGGTCATATTCCTCGTGGTCATAGAAAGGCTTCACGGGAATATGCTCCATGGTGCGCTTCGTAAGGGCATCAAACTCCGCGCCTGCCTGCGCCTCAAAGAGCTTCTTCCACTCTTTTGCATCCGATTTCGGCGCATCCTGCAGGCTCATCGTGGTGAAATCAGGATTTGTGTAAGCTGCCATTATGCGATCATCCCTTTCTTCTTCTGCAGGATCTGCAGGATCTTGTAGCAGTTGGCGCGAACGGAAATGTACTCGTCAATGCCCGCCTGGTTGTAGGTATCCAAAAGATCCTTCGGCGCGGCACCTGCCAGGAACACCGTGGCGTTGGGAAGCGCCTCGTGGAGCTTCGGTGCCAGTGCCGGGACAATCTCGGGATAAGTGGCATCCGTGGAACAGATGACCACGGCATCCGCCCCGGACTCCTTTGCCGCCGCTGCAGCCTCGTCCACCGTGGGAAAGCCATTGTTGCCGAGCACCTCGAAGGCGCCCACCTGCAGGAATCCGGTGGTGAAGTCGGCCCGTGCCTTGTGTTGCGGGATGGGGCCCATATTTGCGAGGAAAATCTTCACGTTGTCGTTCTTCTCCGCCTTGTAGTCCTCCGTGATCTTCCGAAGGGCCTCAAAGCGCTCGCTCCAGCGATGAGGTGCAATCGGGGCAACACTTTCTGCCTCCTGACCGCCCTCGTGAATCGCCTTTGCGATCTCGGCGATGGTAGCTCCCGCCTGTGCTGCGCCAATGGCCGCATCCACCAGGTCCTCCTTGGCTTCCGAGAGAGCCTTCACCTTCTCGGACTTGAAAGCCTCATCAATGTCGGAAAGGTATGCCTCCACATCGGCCTTGCGCTGCTTTTTGATCTCTTCCACATCTTCCTCACGGGAATCCAGAAGCTTCTCCGTCATATTCGGGTACATGTTGTTGCCGACAATGCGGTCACGGCGCAGTTCCGCCGCTTTGAAGCGGGATTCCAGCACACCGGAGATCGCTTCCTGGGGATAGCCTTCCTCCAGGGCCTTGACAATGCCGCCCTTGGATTCAATGGCCTGGAATTCCTCCCAGATCTTTTCCTTCATCTGCTTGGTGAGAGTCTCCACCGCCCAGGAACCACCCGCCGGATCAATGGGCTGCAGGAGGCCGAACTCCTCCTGCAGGATGATCTGCACGTTGCGGGCAATGCGGCGGGAGAATTCGTCCCCCTTGCGGATGGGCTCGTCGAAGGGACTGCTCTCGAAGGAATCGAGGCCCCCCACCACACCGGAGAAGATCTCCGTGGTATTGCGAAGCATATTGACATAGGGATCGTAAACCGTCTTGAAGAAAAGGGCGGGCTTTCCATGGATGTGCATGCGCTGGGCATCCTTGCTGCCGCCAAAGGCCTCCACAATCTGTGCCCAGATTGGGCGGAGCGCACGGAGCTTTGCGATCTGAAGGAAGAAATTTGCCCCCATGGAGAAGCCGAAGACGATCTGCTTCGCGGCATCGTCAATGGAAATGCCGCGATCTAAGAGTGCACGCAGATAAGAGACCGCCATGGAAAGGGTATAGGCAGCCTCCTGTACATCGTTCGCGCCCCCACGGCTGAAGACATCGCTCCGGGCAAAGATCGTCTTGAGCCCCGGCGCATGCTTTTTCGTCCACTTCACGCAGGCCGCCATTTCATCGTAAAGTTTTTCCAGCGAGGCAGCATTCTTCCCATGCTCAGCAAGCTCACCGATAGGGTTCGCTGCAAGGAATCCCTTGAGCTTCGTCAGGTCCTTGCCGGATGCCTTGAGGCTTCCCATGGCCAGGCCGAGCATGGGAACTGCACTTGCCCCGGCATAAATATAGAAGGGGAGCCAGTCCAGCTTGAGCTCGTCCAGCAGGGAATGCATGTCATCAATGATGGTCACGGAAACGCCCTCATCCCCGGGTTTCTCTGCTTCCCTCACATCCCTGGCAGCCAGAGTGGCGCTGTCCAGCCGGATATTGTAGATGGTGGAGCCCTTTTCCTGCTCATGGCGAAGGAGCTCATTGTTGTCCTTCGGCATGGTCTCGTCACAGGACTGGGCGATGCCCCAAGGGTTCCCCACATAGCCGCTCTCCTGGGCGCCGCGCAGGAAATCCCCCATGCCGGGGAAAGAGCCCTTCGGAAGAATATCCTCCGTATCCTTCCGGAAATACATGGGGTCGAAAGTGATGCCTTCATAAGTCTTCGTGTACATCTTCTTCTCAAAGGGAGCACCCTTCAGAAGTGCAACACAGGCTTCTTTCCACTCCTCATAAGTGGGCGGTGTGAACTCGTCAAGGGGCACATCCGGGAAATCCGTCTGCTGCTCGGCCTTCTTCAGGATGGCCTGAAGGTCAAGCTCGCTCGATGCCTGTCCACTGGTCTCATTGCTCATAATACAGCCTCCTCACAGAAATTTTCGGAATAAAATAACGGCAACCCGCCTGCAAACGTGCAGACAGATTGCCGTCCATAATCGTATCCCCGAAACAAAGCTGCTTTCCTCGATGATGCCAAGACACCCCAAGAAAACATGAGCCTGAATTCAATTCCAAACCCATACCAGCATCTATGTCATGAGATTCCCAATACACAGATCCAATCCCCTACCCATCGCTCGCAGGCACGACGCTTTGGCAAACGCCAAAGGTCAACGGTGATGCTGGAACAGGCAGTTCTCCTGGCTCGGTTTCATCGTCTGCGGTAAGCGTCAGCCGCTCCAGCTTCGCACTTCGTGCTCGCTGTCACGGGACACTCCCGCATGGGTGCCATTCGCGGTGCTGAAGCACCGGTGGCACCACACTGCACGCCTTCCCAAGGTACGCATATCTACCCCAGTGACATGATTGTGCAGGACTCCACCCTACAGTGGCGGGACCGCTCCGGCTTAGACTACGCTGCACCGGATTCCCTATTAAGTCCTATGGACACCTATCCCCTACCATATTCAATTCCTATGCCAATATTAATGCAATTTATTCCTTTTGTCAAGGAAAAAACAAGGCGCTTCTCATGCCTGCGCATTATGCACCACATTCAGGGCATCTTCCGAATTCATGATGATTTCCCGGGGCTTGCTGCCCATCGCCGGGCCGACGATGCCCAACTGCTCCATCGTGTCGATGAGCCGGGCCGCCCTCGTATAGCCGACACGGAAACGGCGCTGCACATTGGAGGCAGAGGCCTGTCCCGTGGACATGACCAGATTCACAGCCTCCTCCAGCAGAGCATCGAGCTTCGGCACATCCTTTTCCTCTTTCGCCTTCTTCCCGTTTTCCTCCTCTGCCATGGCATTTTCCGTGAAGCTGATGATTTCCTCATCGGCTTCCACTTCCTGCCCCTGGCTCCGAATGAAGTCGAGAAGCATCTCCACTTCCTCATCGCTGACAAAGGCTCCCTGGACACGGCGGGGCTTTGCTGCCCCCACGGGATAGAAGAGCATGTCCCCCTTGCCCAGAAGCTTCTCGGCGCCGCTGGAATCCAGTATCGTGCGGGAGTCGATCTGGGAGGAAACCGCAAAGGAGATGCGGGAGGGGATATTCGCCTTGATAATGCCCGTGATGACATCCACGGAAGGCCGCTGGGTCGCAAGGACAAGGTGGATTCCTGCGGCGCGGGCCTTTTGCGCCAAGCGGCAAATCGCGTCCTCCACATCATGGGGAGCCACCATCATGAGATCGGCCAGCTCGTCGATGATGATGACAATCGAGAACATCTTGTCCTCCGGGAACTTGCCGTTGTAGGTTTCCATGTTCCTGACCGTGTTCTCCGCAAACTTCGCATAGCGTTTCTCCATCTCCTGCACCGCCCAATTGAGGACGGAAGCCGCCTTTTTCGCATCCGTGACCACGGGCACCATGAGATGGGGAATGCCGTTGTAATTGGAAAGCTCCACCATCTTGGGATCGATGAGGATGAACTTCACCTCGTCGGGCTTCGCCTTGAACAGGATGCTGGTGATGAGGGTATTCACACAGACAGACTTGCCGGACCCAGTGGCCCCTGCCACCAGAAGATGGGGCATCTTTGCCAAATCTGCGAAGATCGCCTGTCCGCCGATGTCCATGCCAAGCCCCACCGTGAGCTTCGATTTTGCGGAAGAGAATGCCTCGTTCTCCAGCACTTCCCTGAGCTGGACTCCTTCCAGTTCCTTGTTCGGCACCTCAATGCCGATGGCAGATTTTCCCGGAATCGGCTCAATGCGCACGGAAAAGGCCGCAAGGCTCAAGGCCAGATCGTCGGCGAGATTCGTGATCTTGCTGACCTTGACACCGGGAGCGGGCTCCAGTTCGTAGCGGGTGACGGCAGGCCCATGGCAGGCATTGATGATATTTGCCTTCACATGGAAATCCTCCAGCGTCTTGGCAAGGGTGCGGGCATTTTCCTCGATTTCCATCTCCAAGGCCACATTCTTCTTTTTTGCCCTCTTGGAGAGAATATGGGAAATCTGCGGCAATTCATAGGGCTTTGGCGCAGGCGGTTCTATCGGGGCTGTTCTTTCCCCGCCGCTCTCCATCGAGGAGGCATCCAGCGTTTGCAGCGGATCGTCCGTAAAGGGCGGCGTGGAAAAATCCATTTCCATCGCCGCATCTCCCGGTTCCCCAAAGTCCTCTGTTTCATTTGCGCCGTTCCTGTCATTGCTGTACTCAATGGTAAAGGCATGCCTTGCAGGCTGTTCCTCTTGTTCCGTGCTCCGGAACGCATCTGCCCGAAGCACGGGCCCGCCTTCATCGAGTCCGCTGTCGCGTCTTTCCGAGGGCGGGACAACCCCGAAAGGTTGGACGGGGTGGGCTTCCCTGTCCGCCCCAGGTTCCGGCAAAGGCATTTCCTCCTGGAACCTCTCATCCTCATCCTGATTGTAAGCAGCCTTTTTCTGTCTTGCCTGCTGCACCCGTTCCTTCACGGTTTCCACGACGCGTTCCTCAACGCGGTCGCCGACCTCTGCTACCTTGTCATAGGTCACGGCCAGCACGGTTCCTGCTGCAGCAGCACCTTTCACGGCCTTCTCTTTCGTCTTCAACAGCCCGGTGGCCAGAGACCATGTCGTGGAGAGCAGGATGGCTCCCACAATGCCGCCCCCCAGAACGACGATGGCGCCGTCCACCCCAAAGAATTTCCGAAGGAGAAAGAGCACCCCTCCTCCCAGCAGGCCGCCCCCCTTCGCCAGGCTGCCTGGCATGATTTCCTCTCCCGGAGGCACTGTGAAATGATGATAAACCGCCAGCAGAGAGGCAAACAATGCCATCAGCCCAAAAAACCTGGCAGAATAAACGATGCCATGATGCCGGACAATATATTGGAGGCCGATGAGCATGATGATGCCGGAGGCAACGAGTGCCCCAATGCCAAACATATACTGAAGGAATTTGGCAAAATAAGACCCCACGAATCCCGCGTTCAGACCGAAGATCCCGCAAATCGAGAGAATGCTGATGACTGCAAAAACAATGCCTATGAGTTCATATCGACGCTCTTCCTGGGGGCTTTTCACCATTGACTTTTTTCCCGCCGTCCCCTTCCTCGAACCTGAGCGGGAAGACTTCCTCTTCTCCAAAAAACCACCACCTGTTTCCCTGTATTTCGTAGCAAAGGAACTATCACGAAAAGCCTAAACCTTTGTGATAGTTCCTCATCTCAATCAATCATTCATCAAATGTCTTACGCAGCGGTCCACCTCGAAGAATACCTTCTCCTCGTCAATGGTGAGAAGCTGCTTCTTCTCCATGAGAACCCTTCCATCCACCAGCACGGTATCCACCGATCCGGAATTCGCGGAATATGCCAGCAAGGATACCAGATTGTGGCGCGGATGCCATTCCGGGCCCTCCGTGGAATAGAGGACGATGTCCGCCTTGCATCCCGGCTCCAGCCGTCCCACATCCTTGAGGCCCACAGCCCTGGCACCGAATTCCGTTCCCATCTGTATTGCCGGGAAAGCAGGCACTGCCTGCGGGTCCATGCTCTTCACCTTGCCAATAAGCGCCGCAAGGCGAACCTCCTCCAGCATGTCCAGGTTGTTGTTGCTGGAGGCCCCATCCGTGCCCAATCCAACGCAGATACCCTCATCCAGCAGCCGCTGTACAGGGGCAATGCCGCTTGCCAGTTTCAAATTGCTTCCGGGATTGTGGGCGACACGGATGCTGTATTTCTTGATGATCCCAATATCCTCCTCATCGAGATGGACGCAATGGGCCGCCAGTGTCCCATTCTCGAAAAGCCCTGTGGACTCCACATGGGCAAAAGGACGCTTGCCGTAATTCTTCAGGCAGTCCTTCACTTCCCCCTCGGTTTCCGACATGTGGATATGAACCTCCGCCCCCAAAGCTTTTGCCTTGTCTGCCAGTACCTTTATGAAGTCCGGCGGGCAGGTGTAGAGTGCATGGGGGCTCAGCATGACGGTGATGCGCCCATTTTCCGCCCCGTGATAGGTCTTGTAAAGGCGGGCACTGTCTTCCAGTTTCTCATAGGCTCCCGGGGCCACCGCCACGATTCCGCGGGCCAGGATCCCACGCAATCCGGAGTCGATGGCCGCCCTCGCAATGCCATCCACATAAGGCCCGTACATATCGGCAAAGGCCGTGGTGCCGGATCGTATCATCTCCACGGCTGCCAGCATGGCGCCCCAATAGAGGTCATCCTCCGTCATCTCGTCTTCCACTGGCCAGATCTTGTCCTGTAGCCATTCCATGAGCGCCATGTCATCGGCATGGCTGCGAAGGAGCGTCATGGAAGCATGGGTGTGGGCATTGACAAATCCCGGAACAGCGAATTTTCCGCTGCCATCAACCACCTTGTCCGGTTCGAAATCCTCCGCAACACTCCCCACAGACTTGATGAGGTTCCCCTCAATGGCAATGTCCCCTTGCTTCACCTCGCCATCGGGAAGCAGGGCAAAGACATCCTTGATCAGTGTATTCATTCCTTCGCCCCCAGTCAAGCCATCGAGAGATACGCCTTCTGCTCCGGCGTAAGGGTATCAATGCTGATTCCCATGGACTTGAGCTTCATTTCCGCAATCTTCGTGTTGATTTCCTCCGGCATCAGGTGAACGCCCTTGGAGAGCTCCGCATAATGCCGGACAATGTGAAGGGCAGAGAAGAACTGCACAGCAAAGGACAGATCCATAATCTCTGCGGGATGGCCATCCCCCGCCGCCAGATTCACCAGACGGCCCTCTGCCAGAAGATAGAGCTTGCGCCCATCCTTCTGCTTGAATTCCTCGATATTGTTGCGCACGGTACGGCGCGAAACAGACATTCCCTCCAGTTCCGGAATGTTGATCTCCACATCGAAATGGCCGGAGTTCGCCATCATCGCGCCATCCTTCATCACCGCAAAATGTTGCTTGCGAATGACATCCTTGTCCCCCGTGAGGGTCAGGAAGATGTCCCCGATCTTTGCCGCCTCGTCCATGGGCATGACGCGGAACCCGTCAAACACCGCCTCAATGGCCTTGATGGGATCCACCTCCGTGATGACCACATTGGCGCCCAAACCCTTTGCGCGCATGGCACCGCCCTTGCCGCACCATCCATAGCCGGCAATGACCACGGTCTTCCCTGCAATGACGAGGTTCGTCGTGCGCATGATGCCATCCCATGTGGACTGGCCCGTGCCATAGCGGTTGTCGAAGAGATACTTGCAGTAGGCATCGTTCGCCGCAATCATGGGGAATTCCAGTTTCCCCTGGGCCTCCAGGGCGCGAAGCCGTATGACACCCGTCGTCGTCTCCTCCGAGCCCCCCAGGATTCCCGGCAGGAGCTCCCGCCGCTTCGTATGAAGCATATGCACCGTATCGCCGCCGTCATCCATGACGAAATCCGGCTGGAGA
>JAFSWY010000046.1 GCA_017444295.1 Selenomonadaceae bacterium
AGAACCCGGATTTTGCGGCAGCCAACAATATTTCCTCGGTTTTTTGCGCCGGGGAGCTTGTCCGAAATGCCTATATCATCGAAAGCGACTTGTGGCTGCGCAATCCCTCTTTGATATCGCCCTGCCAGGAGCAGAGCAACTTTCTGGCCATCCCGGTGGAGGAGACGGAGGACTGGTGCTTTTTCACGGACGGGGACGGGTATATCCGTCGCATGGCCGTTGGCGGAAGGGACTGCGAGCAGATGGTGGGCATCTCCTACTGGTCGGAGGAAGACGGGGCGCGTCTGGCAGAGCGGACGGCACAGATCTATCAAAGGCCGGAAAAGCGGCAGCTATACTGGGACCAGGTGGCATTGGAGGCGGATGAGTACCTGATGCCGATCAAGGAGATCATTTCTTTGATCAACGAAATATGAGGGGAGAGGATGGTTTTGTCGTATATTGCCATTATGTCGGATGTCCATGGGAATCTGCAGGCTTTGGAAGCAGTTATTGATGATATGGAACAATACGATGTGGAATGGCTGGTTTTGTTGGGAGACTTGATTGATTATGGGCAACAGTCCAATGAGGTGATTCAGTGCCTGCAAGAGCGTATTGCCTGTCATGTGCTATGTAATCTTTGGGGAAACCACGAAAAATCAATATTTTCAGGGGAGTACGGACGATTTTCTAGCCAGAGGGGAAAAGATTGTGCACGTTATACGGCGAGTGTCTTGAACAGTTCTGCAGTGAAATACCTTGAGACTTGTTGTGTGAGGACTTGTGCAAAGGAATTTGAAATTGGCAGCAAAAAAGTCTTGGCAGTTCACGGATCGTTGGAAGAGCCTGCATGGACGGGAATTACAGCTGACGATTTGCATGGGGACTATCAAGCGTATGATGTTGTCCTGTCTGGGCATACACATTGCTCCCACTGCTTCACGAGATTTTATGATTCAAGGGATGAGAAGTATCGAAACCAAAAGGTGGTATGGTTCATTAATCCTGGTTCCGTGGGGCAGCCCAGAAACCACAATCCAAATGCGCAGTATGCACTGTTGGAAACATCTGCATGGTCTGTGATTCTTCGTTCCGTTCCATATGATGTTTCAGGTGCCATGGAAATGTTTCATGGGCAGGTGGATGATTTTTATCGGTCTCGCCTGGAAAGAGGGGTGTGAGAAATGCGTTTTTATGTTATCAGCGGCGTGGCAGGCATGACAGGAAACGAGTTGGTACGCCAAATATTGAGCCGCAGCATAGAAGATAAAGTTTTGGGCTTTGATAATTTTTATGCGTCTTCCCTGGAAACCTTGGCGGATTGCCTGGATGATGAAAGGTTCACTTTTTTAGAATATGATCTGAACAACAAGGAAAATATGAGAGATGTTGAGGAAAGGGTATGTCAGGCAAAAAAAAGATGCTCAGGAGTTGATTTATATTAATTGTGCTGCGGTTGTCCACACAGAGCATTTCTATCATGTGGAGGAATCCTTTACGACGAATGTTCTTGGGATGCAGGCATTCCTGGAGCAAGGATTGCGGGTGGGGGTGGATAAGTTTATCAATTGTTCCACATCGGAGGTTTATTCCATGAACTCATGGAATGAAACAGGTGGCGTGTGTGAAGACGACTTTCTTACACTGTCTACTGCAGAGCATAGTCAACGCACAAGTTATGCGACAGGGAAGCTTTTGACAGAATTCTTCATGAAAGATGCTGTTGACGCAAGAAAGACTCGTGGATGTTCCATACGATTTGCTAATGTTTACAGTAGGAACGAACGTTATCCAAAGCATATCATCCCGCATATAATCAACAGCTTATGGAATACGGGAAAAGTCGTCCTGCTTGAGAACGCTCGACGTAATCGTCGCACATTCCTGCATAACCGTGATAGCTGCAATGCTGTCTTGGCGTTGTTGGATGAGAAGTCGGCTTTGGATGGGTCGATATATAATGTGGCAACAAACGAAGAAATATCTATTTTGGAGCTTGTGGCTCTTTGTGCAAAAAAAATGGGAATGTCCTCCCCGAAGATTGAGTTTTCAGGATACAGGCCGTCCGATCCGGAACGGCGAATCCTTTCTACGAAGAAAATTTGTGAACGCACATTTTGGCGGCCACATGTGACTTTAAGCGAGGGGTTGGATGAGTGTATTGAGAGTTACTGTGGAGATGGAAAATGAGGATAGCAATTATCACGGTAGCAGGTATTTCCAATCGATTTAATCACGGCGTGAAGGATAAAGTACTGAAGGCCATCTACTATGAGGGAGATCCGCGCAGGACGTTGTTGTTCCGTCAGTGCAGGCAGTGCAGGGATATGGACAGAATTATTCTTGTTGGGGGATACCAATATGAGGCATTGTCGAGCTATGTAGAGCGTATCATCGAGGAACAGGTTCAGCGCAGGATTCTTTTGGTGCGCAATGAGCATTATGAAGATTGGTCCTCGGGATATAGCCTGCACAGGGGACTGGAGACGGCGTTTCAACTGTGTGATTCTAATAACGATGAGATTGTTTTTCTGGAGGGAGACCTGGCTCTGGATGCGCCTTCTCTGGCTGTAGTGATGGAAAAGAATTTGGATGTCATTACTTTTAATAAGGAAACAATTGACTCGTCAAAATCTGTGGTAGTCTATGAGGATGGCGATGGGGAATATCGCTATGTTTTTAGCAGGGAGCATGGTCTTTTACAGATTGATAGGCCGTTTCGTCGAATATGGAATTCTGGACAAGTGTGGAAGTTTCGAGATATGGAGAAGTTGAAGGCGGCAGATGCAAAATTTCTTGATGAAGCAATTACGGGTACGAATTTGGAAATCATCCAAAGATACTTTGATGGAATGAGCCAGGATAAGATTTGTGTGCTGCCTTTTCGGTTCTGGGTTAATTGCAACAAGAGGGAAGATTGGCGCTATTTGGATCGACAGAATTTTTGGGAGGCGATTGCATGAAAAGTTTGGAAGCTCGACTTTCTGTTGTGGAAAGGCATGTAAAAGATGAAAGCATATGTATCATGATTGTTGGACTTGGAAGCGTTGGTGCCTATCTCTTGGATTACATCATTAGCCGCAATGATGCTGCTGTTAGGGTGGTTGTTGTGGGGAGAAATTTTGAAAAGATGGAAATGAAGGTGAATATTGCTCGTATTTCCGCACTCATTCGGGAGCAGTGCAAGTCAATCATTGAGATAGAAGGCGGTGTGGATTTAAATGATGTTGGTGCGATTGAGCAGGTAATACGAAAGCACCAACCAGATTTTATTGTAAATTCCAGTCGTGCCTATCCAGGGCTGAAGTATGGATCCATCTCATGGAAAAATGTGCGTGCCTATGGAATATGGAGCCCATTGGCGATTCGCTTTACGAAAAATGTTATGAAGGCATGGGATGATGCCGGTAGTAATGCTGTCGTTATCAACACGTCTTATTCGGATGCAATTATTCCTTGGCTTAAGAGTGCAGGAAGGGCATACCCTGATTTTGGAAGTGGAAATCTGAACCACCTCGTTCCCAGGATTCGCTATGCCGTTGCGGATATCCTGAATGTGAAAGATTTTTGGAACGTAGAGGTCATGTTCGCAGCAGGACATTTTCATGATGTCTGTATCAGCAAAGAAGGCCAGACGGAAGGGATACAACTTCCTTTGCAGGTTTATTATCGTGGGGAGAAGCAAGAGATACCACAGAAGAAAATTTTTGCTTCCTGCGATATTGCAATGCCGGTGGATGCAACTCGAAATATGATGAATGCCTCCAGCAACTATCGTCTCATTTTTTCCATTATTGATGCCGCAAGGACGAAGGTGGGTGCACGAGTATTCTCGCCTGGGGCATTTGGTGAGTTGGGAGGATATCCGGTGTCCATTACCTGTGAGAATGGGCTGATGGCTGAGATTGATACCTCGGTATTTACGTTGGAGGAAATGCGACAAGCGAATGCAAAATCCATGCACCTCGATGGAATTGAAAAAATAGAGGAAGGGACATTGTTCTATACGCAGGAATTACTTCAGAAAACGGAGAAGGCGTTTGGAGTGAAGCTTCCTGAGATGGTTCGTTATGAGGATATTGATGAGGTGGCGAGGTTTATCATTGACAATATTATTGTTCCGCAGATGGAAAAACGTTAGGTCGTGTTGAAAAACGGAAACTTTCAACACGACCTGAGAAGGATGTCTATGGTTGGTGAGGGGGAGCAGATATGGAAGCCAATGACTTTGCAAAGTTGTTGGGAAGTGATTTCTATGCAGGGGTTCCTGATTCCCTGCTCAAGCCCATGTACAATTATTTAATTCAAACTTATGGCACAGATCCCAGGCATCATATCATTGCCGCCAACGAAGGCAATTGCGCGGCGTTGGCGGCGGGGTATCATCTGGCGACGGGAAAAGTCCCCGTGGTGTACCTTCAGAACAGCGGGGAGGGAAATATCATCAATCCTCTGGCTTCCCTGCTGTCGGAGGAGGTTTACGGCATTCCTGTCATCTTCGTCATCGGCTGGCGGGGGGAGCCGGGCGTTCATGACGAGCCGCAGCATGTCTTTCAGGGGAAGGTGACATTGAAACTGCTGGAGTCCATGGATATCGCCTGCTCTGTGATCGGGAAAGAAACGACAGAGCAGGAAGTGAGGGCCGCGATGGAGGGATTTCGGGAGAAACTGTCCTCGGGCAAGTCGGTTGCTTTTGTGGTCCGCAAAGGCGCATTGTCGAATGAAGAAAAGGTGGCTTATTCCAATGCGTATCCCTTGAAGCGCGAGGAAATCCTGCGCTGCATTGTTGAGGCATCCGGTGATGATTCCATTGTCTGCACGACGGGCAAGGCCAGTCGCGAGCTTTTCGAGATTCGCGAGGCAAGGGGCGAGGGGCATGGCCGGGATTTCCTCACGGTGGGCTCCATGGGGCATAGTTCCTCCATTGCCTTGGGGATTGCGGTGCAGAGGCCGGAACGGAAAATCTGGTGCATCGATGGGGACGGTGCGGCACTCATGCATATGGGCGCCATGGCAGTCATCGGCAATGTGAAACCGAAGAATCTCATCCATGTCATCATCAACAACGAGGCCCATGAAAGTGTCGGCGGTGCACCGACGGTGGCGGGGACCATGGATTTCCCGAAACTGGCGTTGGCATGCGGTTATGAGCGTGGGGTGAGCGTGACGGATATGGGGAGACTGGAAGAAGCACTGGCAGAGGCGGGGAAGATGGATGTCCTGAGCCTCGTCGAGGTGAAATGTGCCATTGGGGCGAGGAAGGATCTTGGACGCCCAACGACAACGCCACAGGAGAACAAGTCATCCTTCATGCGAACCCTGTAAAATCTTTGACTTATAGCAGGCAGTCTGATAGAATTACAAGATAAGATTGCAAATTTGGATGAAAAGATATTGTTGATATAGGAAGAATTTTGAGGAGTGGTCATGGTTGCTGGGGTTCATCAAGAGATTTTTGGGAGACAATAACGACAAGGAGATTGCGCGTCTTCGCCCGGTGGTGGAACAGATCAACGCATTGGAGCCGCAGATGCAGTCCTTGACGGATGACAAGCTGGCGGGCTCCACCGTGAGGTTCAAGGAACGGCTGGCGGCCGGCGAGACACTGGATGATATTCT
Source organism: Selenomonadaceae bacterium (assembly GCA_017444295.1). Lineage (GTDB taxonomy): Bacteria > Bacillota > Negativicutes > Selenomonadales > Selenomonadaceae > UBA3796. The sequence continues at coordinate 5,602 of JAFSWY010000046.1, forward strand.
GCCGGAGGCCTTTGCGGTGGCCCGGGAGGCATCCAGGCGGGTGCTTGGCATGCGCCATTTCGATGTCCAGCTCATGGGCGGCATCTGCCTCCATCAGGGCAAGATTGCGGAGATGCGCACGGGCGAGGGCAAGACCTTGGTGGCAACCTTGCCGGTTTATCTCAATGCATTGACGGGTAAGGGCGTCCATATGGTCACGGTCAATGACTATCTGGCACGGCGCGACAGCGAGTGGATGGGACGGCTCTATCGTTTCCTCGGCCTTTCTGTGGGTCTTATTGCCCATGATATGGATTTTCCCGAGCGGAAGTTTGCCTATGGCTGCGATGTCACCTTCGGCACGAACAACGAGTTCGGTTTCGACTATCTGCGGGACAACATGGTCATCTACGCCGACCAGATGGTGCAGAGGGAACTGAACTTCGCCATTGTGGACGAGGTGGACTCCATCCTGATCGACGAGGCGAGGACACCCCTCATCATCTCCGGCCCCGGCGCGAAGTCCACGGAGATGTATGCCGTCATGGCGAGGGCGGTTGCCGGTCTCCAGGAAGGCAAGGATTACACGGTGGACGAGAAGCAGAAGACCGTGGCGCTCAATGACAATGTCATCCCGAAGATCGAGCGGATGCTCAATATCACGAATCTCTATGCGCCGGAGAACATCGAGCTCTCCCATTGCTTCACGGCGGCACTTCGCGCCAAGGCATTGATGAAGCGTGACAGGGACTATGTGGTGCGCGGGGACGAGATCATCATCGTCGATGAGTTCACGGGACGCCTGATGGAAGGCCGCCGCTATTCCGACGGGCTTCATCAGGCCATTGAGGCCAAGGAGGGCGTGAAGATCCAGCGGGAGTCCCAGACCCTTGCCACCATCACCTTCCAGAACTATTTCCGCATGTACACGAAATTGGCGGGCATGACGGGCACGGCGAAGACCGAGGAGGACGAGTTTCTCAAGATCTACAAGCTGCCCGTGGTGGTGGTTCCCACGAACAAGCCGGTGCAGCGCATCGACCATCCCGATGTCATCTTCAAGACGAAGCGGGCGAAGTACAAGGCTGTGGGAAATGCCGTGGCGGAAATCCATGCCACGGGCCAGCCAGTGCTGATTGGCACCACATCCATCACCCAGTCCGAGGAACTCAGCGCGATTCTCAAGAAGCATGGCATTCCCCATAATGTCCTCAATGCGAAGTTCCATGAAAAGGAAGCGGAAATCGTGGCAGATGCGGGGCAGAGGGGCGCGGTCACTATTGCCACCAACATGGCAGGACGTGGCACGGACATCAAGCTTGGGGAAGGTGTCGAGGCATTGGGCGGCCTCTTCATTGTCGGCACGGAGCGGCATGAGTCCCGCCGCATCGACAACCAGCTCCGCGGTCGTTCCGGGCGTCAGGGGGATCCCGGCGCCTCCCGCTTTTTCCTGTCCCTGGAGGATGATCTTTTGCGGCTTTTTGCCTCCGACAATATTGCCACCATGATGGACAAGCTGGGCATGGAGGAGGACGAGCCCATCGAGCACAAGCTCATCACCCGTTCCATCGAGCATGCACAGAAGAAGGTGGAGGCGCGGAATTTTGACATCCGCAAGCACGTGCTGGAATACGATGATGTCATGAACCAGCAGCGTGAGGTCATGTACGGGGAGCGCCGCAAGATCCTCCTTGGCGAAAACCTCCGGGAGAACATCATGGGCATGGTGAAGCACATCGTCAAGGAGGAGATGAACCAGTACGCCAACGAGAAGCTCTATCCCGAGGAATGGACACTGGACGGGCTCATCGAGGATGCGGAGAAGATCTATGCACCGCAGGGAAGGCTCAAAAAGGCGGATCTGGGGGCCATGAGCCGCGACGACCTCAAGGAATGCCTGGAGGGTGTGGCAGAGGAAGGCTATCGCCAGAGGGAGCTTCTTTTCGGCGAGGAGAATATGCGGGAACTGGAGAAGGTGGTCATGCTCCGGGTGGTGGACAACAAGTGG
>JAFSWY010000378.1 GCA_017444295.1 Selenomonadaceae bacterium
GCCTTTGCCTCTTCCAGAGACATATGGGAAATTTCCAGATCCACGCTTTTGAGGATTTCCTCGATGACCAGTTCCTCTACATCCGCAAGCTGCTGCGGGCTTACCGGCTCGAAATTCGTGAAGTCAAACCGCAAACGCTCGGGGGTGACAAGGGAACCCGCCTGGTTCACCTGGCCGCCTACCACCTTCTTGAGGGCCGCCTGCAAAAGATGCGTGGCCGTATGATTGCGGGCCGAGGCCAGCTTGCTGGCCTGGTCCACCTCGATGGCCACCTCATCGCCAACCTTCAGCATGCCCTCTTCCACATAGGCAATATGATAAACCGTGCCATCGGGCAGCTTCTTGGCAGTATCCACCCGAATATGGCCGAACTCGCTGATGAAACGCCCGCAGTCGCCAACCTGTCCGCCGCCTTCCGCATAGAAGGGAGTGACATCGAGAATGACCCCTGCTTCCTCGCCATCCTCCAGCACATCGGCCAGTTTCCCATCCTTCCAGATGGCAACGACCTTTCCCTTCGTGGCTGCGTTGTCCACCCTGAGCCGGCTGGTATCAATGGAGCTGAGGTCCGGAACAGCGACGCGCTGGTTCTCCGCACGTGCACTGCGGGCGCGCTCACGCTGCTCGTCCATGGCCTTGTCAAAGCCCTCTTTGTCCAGGAGCAGACCGTTCTCGTGGAGAATCTCGTCGGTGAGTTCCCAGGGAAAGCCATAGGTGTCGTAAAGCTTGAAGCCGATCTCGCCGGAAAGCTCTTCCTTTCCAGCAGCCTTGACCTCTTCGATATGCTTGTTCAGCATATCCATGCCCTGTGCCAAGGTCGCAGCGAAACGCTCCTCCTCCAGGCGGATGACCTTCTTGATGTAGTCCTGCTTGTTCACGAGCTCCTGAAAATCCGATGCATCCCGATAGATTTTCACCACGGCATCCACGGCGCCTTCCAGGAACTTGTCCTTGATGCCCAGCATGCGGCCATGGCGAATGGCGCGGCGCAGGATTCGGCGCAGGACATAGCCCCTGCCCTCATTGGAAGGCAGGATGCCATCCATGATCATGATGGCCATGCTGCGGGCATGGTCGGCAATGACCTTGAGGGAAACGTCCTTCTCCTCGTCCTCCCCATATTTCACGCCGGAAATCCCGGAAGCATACTCGATGATGGGGAAAAGAAGGTCCGTCTCAAAGTTCGTGCGCTTGTTCTGCACCACGGAGGCAAGGCGCTCCAAGCCGCAGCCCGTATCGATGTTCTTGTGGGCAAGGGGCTTGTATTCCCCGTCCTCCTGCTTGTCGAACTGGGTGAACACGAGATTCCATATCTCAAGATAGCGGTCGCAGTCACAGCCCACACTGCAGTCAGGAGAGCCGCAGCCGCGCTCCTCTCCCAGGTCGATATAGATTTCCGAGTCCGGGCCGCAGGGACCGGGCCCGATTTCCCAGAAATTGTCCTCCAGCTTCACGATGTGATCCTTCGGGAATCCCGGCTGCTGCAGCCAGATCCCCACAGCCTCGTCATCCTTTGGATACACGCTGACCCAAAGCTTGTCCTTCGGCAGTTCCACCACTTCCGTGAGGAACTCCCATGCCCAGGGAATCGCCTCGGACTTGAAGTAGTCGCCAAAGGAAAAATTTCCCAGCATCTCAAAATAGGTCTGATGGCGCGCCGTGCGCCCGACATTTTCAATGTCCCCCGTACGCACACAGCGCTGGCACGTAGTCACGCGGGTGCGGGGGGGCTTCACCTTTCCCGTGAAAAAGGGCTTCAGAGGCGCCATGCCCGCCCCGATCAACAGCAGGGTCGGATCGTTCTCGGGAATCAACGAAAAGCTGGGCATGCGAAGATGCCCCTTTTTTTCTGCAAAGAACTGCAGATATGCCTCGCGCAGTTCATTACCGGTCATATACTTCAAAATTCATCTACCTCCAGCAAATCAAGGCCTGCCGCATTTCACGCCACAAGTCCTCCAGTTCCTTATTCAGTATCTTTCATAGTATATCACAATCAACAATGCATTTTCCATAAATTTTTACTATGAAATCTTAGCGAGTCAAGCCCGAAGGGCGCAGAATCGATTAGATTTCGTGTAAGGGCGTAGTGCGAAACACCGTTTCGCACGAAGTTTAGGAAGCCTTATTTCAGGTCCACCACCGTTGCGCCCGTTCCACCCTCGGTAATATCCGCAAAGGCGTAGCGAAGGACATTGCGGTGATGCTTCAGGTAGTCCTGCAAGCCCTTGCGCAGCGCTCCCGTCCCTTTTCCATGGATGATGAGCACCTGCCCCAGCCCTGCCATCACGGCATCGTCGAGGAATTTCCCCACCACCATTTCCGCCTCGTTCACCATGAGGCCTCGCACGTCGATTTCCCTTTGGATCGTGGCGGTCTTCTGCAAAGACATTCCTGCCTGTCGGCTCTTTTCCGTCGCAGCCTTCTCCTCCTTGGGAGCCTTTCCGACGAAACGGCAGGCGGAAGCCGAAATGACGGTCTTGAGGCTTCCGATCTGCACCTCCAGCTCCTTTCCCCTGACAGAAAGCACCGTTCCCCTCTGGTCCAGTTTCGTCACATAGACGATATCCCCCGGTTCCAATGCCTTCAGGTCGATGCGCTTTCCTACGCCCTTCTGTGCCATGATGCCGGGATGCGCCCTGTCCGCCGCATCGTTGAGCCGTTCCCTCGCCTCCTGCATGGCCTGCTGGCGCTTCTTCACCCCCTGGTCATCGAACTGTTCCTTGGGGGCCTTGATGATCTCCTCGGACTCGCGGCGCGTGCGCCGCACCATTGCCGCACTCTGCTCCTTGGCCTTTCGGATGATGTCGCCCTTCTGCCTGGAAAGCTCCGCCTTCATGGTTGACAGCTTCTGTTCCATGGCCGTCACCCGCTGCTGACGCTCCAAAATGTCCGCATTGCGCTGCTCGTACATCATCTTCTCGTTTTCCAGTTCGTTGATGACGTGCTCAAACTGCGCATGGTCTGCCTTGACGAGCTGCTTCGCCCGCAGCACCAGGGAATCAGGAAGCCCCAAGCGCTTGCTGATGGCAAAGGCATTGCTGGCGCCGGGAATGCCGATCAGCAAACGATAGGTTGGGCGGAGGGTGCCGATGTCAAACTCCACGCAGGCATTCTCGATGCCCGGCTGAGTATAGGCAAAGGTCTTGAGGGCGGAATAATGGGTGGTGGCAATCGTACTGGCTCCCATCTCCAGCAATCGCTCCAGAATCGCCGTGGCGAGTGCCGCCCCTTCCTCCGGGTCGGTTCCCGCCCCCAGCTCGTCCAGCAGAAGCAGGTCCTCCGACTCCACCTTGCCTAAGATATCGATGATATGTGTCATATGGGAAGAAAATGTGCTGAGGCTCTGCTCGATGCTCTGCTCGTCACCGATATCGGCATAGATATCATGGTAAACCGAAACCTCTGAGTCCGAGGCCGCAGGGATATAGCAGCCGGACTGCGCCATGAGA
>JAFSWY010000379.1 GCA_017444295.1 Selenomonadaceae bacterium
GGAACTGCTATGATAGGTTGCGTTAAGAAAAAATGCGTTGATTGAGAGAAGTAGGGGCTTGGAATCCGATAGAGAGCTGCGGGGTGGTGGAACGCAGCGGAGGAGGGTCTTGAAATACACTCATGAGCAGCGGGCTGAAAGGACAGGCATCTGTCGAAAGTAGGCCTCGCCGGAATGCCCCCGTTAGCAAAGGCTAGGATATGTCAGTATCCAAAAGGAGAGGCTTGCTTCGGCAAGCAGGGTGGTACCACGGGTATAAAGCTCGTCCCTGTAGAGGGGCGGGCTTTTTCTATGAAAAATCGGTTTGGGAGGAAATCATATGATCATTGTCATGAGTCCGAATGCCACAGAGGAAAATCTTGCCCGTGTCCAGGAAAAAGTGGAAAGGGCGGGTCTGCGTGTCCATCTCTCCACCGGGGAGGATCGCACGATTGTCGGCGTCATTGGAGACAAGAAGAAGATTGCCAATCTGGAAATGAATATGATGGAGGGCGTGGAGAAGACCGTGCGCATCACAGAAAAATACAAGCTGGTGAGCCGCGACTTCCAGCCGGAGGATACCATTGTGGACGTTGGCGGCGTCAAGATCGGAGGAGACCGGCTGGTCATCATGGCCGGCCCCTGCGCTGTGGAAAGCATGGAGCAGCTCCGGGAGGCTGCGGAATGCGTCAAGGCAGGCGGCGCGCAGTTCCTCCGTGGAGGCGCATTCAAGCCCCGTACCTCTCCCTATGATTTTCAGGGCTTGGCGGAGAAAGGTCTGGAAATGCTCCGCACAGCGGCGGAGGAACAGGGACTCAAGGTCGTCACAGAGATCGTGGACCATGACGATATCGAGCTGATGGAGAGCTATGTGGATGTCTTCCAGGTGGGGGCGCGAAATATGCAGAACTTCCAGCTCCTGAAGGCGTTGGGCAAGGCGAGGAAGCCTGTCCTTCTGAAGAGGGGGATGTCTGCCACCATCAGTGAATGGCTCAATGCAGCGGAGTACATCCTGAGCGGCGGCAACGAGAATGTCATCCTCTGTGAGCGCGGCATAAGGACCTATGAGACCTTTACCCGCAATACGCTGGACTTGAGCGCTGTGGCGGCGGTCAAGGAGCTTACCCATCTGCCAATCGTCGTGGATCCCAGTCATGGCACGGGCCGCTGGCAGATGGTGCGCCCGATGGCGAGAGCTGCGGTGGCGGCCGGCGCGGATGGGCTCATCATCGAGGTCCATCCCCATCCTGAGGTTGCCCTTTCCGATGGTGACCAGTCCCTGACACCGAAGAATTTCAATCGCCTGATGGAAGAGGTTTCCGGGATCGCGGAGCTCATGGGGAAGAGATTATGAGCAAGCTGCATCTTGCCATTATCGGCATTGGCCTGATTGGAGGTTCCTTGGGGCTTGCTCTCAAGGACAAACTGGGGGAGGATATCCATATCACCGGCATGTGCCGTACACAGGAATCCATGGACAAGGCAGTGTCTCTTGGCGCTGTGGACATGGCGAGCTCCGATGCAAGACAGGTGGTAGAGGATGCAGATATCGTATTTCTGAGTCCTCCCGTGCTCCAGATCGTGCCGATGGTGGAAAGGATACTGCCCTATCTGCGAAAAGGCACCATCCTGACAGATGCGGGCAGCACGAAGCAGTATATATGGGAACATCTGCAGAAGCTCCTGCCCCCGGATATCTACTATATCGCCGGGCATCCCATGACGGGACGGGAGAAGAGCGGCGTGGAGGCAGCGAAGAAAGATCTTTTTGTCAACAAGGCCTATGTCATTGTGGAGAATACCGGTGCACCGCCGGAGGCCCACGAAAAGCTCATGTCCGTGCTTCGGCACACCGGGGCGAATTTCACGACCTTGGATATTGCAAAGCATGACCGCTGCGCCTCCGTCATCAGCCATGTGCCCCATGTGACGGCTGCCGCACTGGTGACGTTGTTGAACCGGAGCGGCGGTGACATGGAGTCCTGCATCAAGCTGATTGGCGGCGGGTTCAAGGATACGACGCGCATCGCATCCTCCAATTCCGACATGTGGGCGGATATCTGCATGACGAATGGTGCTGCCATTTCCGCAAATCTGAGGGAACTGCAGGCCATTCTCGGCGAGGTCATTGCCTCCATAGAGGCCCATGACCGGCAGGCAATCCACGACTATTTCGCGGCATCCAAGGAACGGCGTGACAGTCTGCTGGAAAAGACCGTGAACCTCTTCGATCCAAATTGATGAAAAAATTTAGAGGACGCTGTCGGGCGTCCTCTTTGCATTATCTTATGTAGTGGACACGATGATCCTTGCGCGGTGGGGGAGGTGTTTTTTCGGTATCGGGATAGCCGAGGATGCAGTGGCCGATGCCCTCGTAATCCCCATCGATGCCGTGGAGTGTCAGGAAAGCCTTTCCTCCCACACTGTCGAATTCTTCCTTGGCACGGTGGATCCAGCAGCTTCCCAGCCCAAGGCTCTCTGCCATGAGCATCATATTCCCCATGGCGAGGCTTCCATCGTATACATAGGTCGGATAGGTCTTGTCCGCCAATACGATGAGCACCACGGGTGCGCCGTAGAAGGGGTCGATGTCCTCGTTCCCGAGGATCTTCGCATTGGCAGAGGAAAAGTGGTCCCGGATGTCCTTGTTGGTCACGGCGAGAATGATGGGGGACTGGTTCCCATGTCCGCTGGCGGCGTAAAGACCGGCTTCGATGACCTGGTCAATCAGTTCTTGCGGCACCATGTCCGGCTTGTATTTTCTGACGCTGCGGCGCTCCATCATCGTTCTCAGCATGTCATTCATAAGCATTGCTCCTTTCAATGTTCCATTCGCCTTTTTGGGGAATTTTCCTGCCGGATGGGCAAAGAAATATTTCTATAATGGTTGAAACTGGTATGAAAGCATGATATACTGTCCAGTGCAACAAGTTTTTAATAGCTTGCTGTATCACGCAGGGCAGATTTTCAACTGCAAGGCGGAGGAGCGCAGGCGTAGCAGAGCTGCGTCAAGCGAACGACAACGCAGCAGATGGAAATCTGAACAAGTGAGGCAGTAAGGTATTTAAAATCTGTTGCACGAGGTATGTGGGCGGTCCTCTGAGCCAAGCCATGATGCTTGCCATGAACGTCTGGAGAAGGAGGATATA
>JAFSWY010000380.1 GCA_017444295.1 Selenomonadaceae bacterium
CATTTTCCAGCAGCGGCCCATCCTCCAGATCCTGATAGCCCCGCAGCATATTGCTGAGCCCGATATCCGCCATATAGAACTTCTCCGAGCCGTTCAGATGCGCCTTGCCGCGGATATCATAGCGGCGCGCCCGGCAAAAGAGATTTGACTCCGTCAGCATCTGCAGATAGTTGTCCATCGTATAACCCGTGGTCTTGCGCCCCACGCTCACGATTTTCCGGCAGACCATCGCGTCTTTGTCTTTTGGGATCACGGCGGCGGCAGCGCGGCAGGTGTCTGCATTGATGAACGCACGGGAAGTTTTTTGGATTTAAACGACATTCGTGCTGCCTTTACCTCCGTCTATACGGCTTCGCCGGAAAATCCGCCCTTTGAGATGATCGGCTTCGATGCCTGCCTGATGGCGACCTATGACACCGCCAATACGCTCCAAGGACTGGCACGCTACATGACGGCATCGGAGGAAATCGAGCCGGGCAACGGTTGGGAGTACGCAGGCTGGGTCGGCGCCTTGGCGGATAATCCTGCCATGGGCGGCGCGGCTCTGGGGCAAATCATTTGCGACAGCTATATGAACGGTTGCAGGGTATACGGCACCGAAGATGCCGCCACCCTCTCCGTCATCGATCTGGCGAAACTGCCATCCCTGCAGTCGGCCTATGAGTCCTTCGGCATCGAGGCGCTGCGACAGGCAACGGACAGCCCGCAAGGGTTTTTCTCCGCTTTTTCCCGCGAGGCCAAGCAGGCGGAGAACTACGGCGGCAACACCCGCAACCAGGGCTATGCCAACATGGTTGACTTGGGGGATTTCGCCAAGGAAACGGCTGCCCTTTTGCCGAATACCTCACCCAATCTCGTCCAAGCCGTCGGCGATGCTGTCATTTATCAAGTCCGCGGGAATTACCGAGACAAAGGGTGCGGGCTGTCGGGTTTTTACTCCTATGATGGCGCGGCTGATTCCTTTGCCCGATACGCCGCACAGGATGCCGCTCCCTTGCCGATCAAATGCCTGTATCATTACCTGATTTACGGGCAAATGCCGTCCGAGGCAGGAGCGCTGCTTTCCGGCGGGACAGCCACCGGACCTTCCCTGTCACCGGCTGCGCCGTCCGGCACAGCACCGGGCATCTTTTCCGTGGCGGCATTGGAGGACTGTCCGGTGGATATTGATGGGGAGGGCAATTCCTTTGTACGTCTCACCCAGAAACAAATGGATATGCTCTCCAGCATCCATTGCCAGCTTGTTTACATCGATGCGGAGGATGATGTCATTCTCTATCTGGGCAGCGATGCCGACGTTGATGCCGATTGGGAAAAAGGCTTGTTCAAGGATAATTTCCGCGGTGTGTGGCCCATGCTGGACGGGCATCCCGTGTATGTGGAGATTACGTCGGAAGGGGACGGCTACAACATCTACGCCGTGCCGATAAAGCTGAACGGCGTAGAGTGCAATCTGCAAATCATCTACACCTACAAGGACGAGAAGTATCATATTCTGGGAGCCAGAAAGGGGCTGGACAGCCACGGCATGGCAGATCGCAACCTCATCAGGCTGAAGTCGGGAGACAAGGTCACTACGATCCATTACGGCATGACGATTTCCGGCGACGACGAGGACTTCACACCGGTAGAGGTGGACACGTTTACCATTGGCAAAAGCCCTGTGTTCGCCGAGGAAACACTTGGCAACGGCAAGTACGGCTATATGTTCGAGTTCGTGACACCCACGGATGACAGCGCCCTTTCCAAGATAGTGGAATTCACGGTGACGGACGGGGAAATCGTGACCTCGGTGGAGGACGGCTGAGAACCTGTTTAGCATCACGCTGCAGCAGAGCTTGCTGTAATGGAAAAATGGCAGGAGTTTGTGCTTGCATCGGGCACAAAACAGGGCTGCTGCACGATGAAGTGCAACAGCCCCACAAGGGTCACTGCAATAAGGAAAGTACGTTGGATGCGCTTTGGTTGGCTTGGGACAGCATGGACTGGGATGCTTGCAGCAGCAGATTGTGCTTGGTGTATTCCGTCATTTCCTTCGCCATGTCCGCATCTCGGATGGTGCTTTCCGAGGCGGTGACGTTCTCGGCAGCCGTGGTCAGGTTGGCGGACGTGTACTCCAGACGGCTTTGGATGGAGCCGATTTTCGTCTGCTCATCAAGAGCCCTTTGTATCGCAAAATCCATCACGCTGATTGCGGCGTTGGCGTAGACTTGCGTGGAGATGTTCAGCACCGCGCCGTCTGCGCCTTGCAGTCCCAAGGCTCTTGCCCGCATATCGGTAAATCCCACCTTGATGGATTGGTTCGCCTTGGTGCCGACCTGCAAGGTCAGACTGTTGTCCTCGGATTCCTCCTGCGCGCGGATGGTTTCCCGCCAATCATCCAAAACGGCAGTGGCAGACTTCTTGATATTGCCCTCCGTGTCCGTGACGCTGATTGTGAATCCCGCAATTTGGCTTTGCAAGCCAGGACCGCCAGCCATAAGGCTAAGTGCGTTTTCTCCATCTGCTGTGTAAACGTCATTGCCCGACGCATCATGTCCGATGAACGACTCGGCTGGGAAATTCAAACACCACAGACCATCCCATAGCGGATCGGGGTCTACCTGCGTATTCCCATACGTAGCTGCATTGGCTGCCGTATATAGTGTGTATGCAAAATTCTTTGTCCCCACTTGAAAAGATGTTGTATAAGTTTTTCCCTCTTGAACAAAAGAAAGATGCAACGTATCATCTGACTGTATATTGAGACTCTCCCCATTCCGGTCTTTTAAGTCTGTAATCGTAGTCAACCAAGTTGTATCTTTAGCCAAACTGCTATTCGTCAGATGCGTGTATGTACCACGTCCATAAGTTCGTGCAGTATGGTAATTCATATTGGCTCCGGGTATAACTCTCCCGTTACGATCATGCACCACCTGACTGTTATGCGACCCGTCAATCAAAACTTTCCCGTTAAAAGTCACATTGGCATTGTCGTTGATTTGGTCAACGCTCTGATTCAGTTCCTTCTGTATCGTCTGTCTGTCCACATCCGTATTGGTATCATTGGCAGCATTGACCACCTTTTCCTTCAGAGTCTTCAAAATGTCCACCGTGCTGCTCACGGCTCCCTCTGCCACCCTCAACAGGTTGATGCCGTTCTGGGTATTGCTGTCGGCTTGTTCCAATCCCCGAATCTGCACCCGCATACGCTCGGAAATGGAGTACCCCGAAGCATCATCGGCGGCGCTGTTGATCTTCATGCCCGAAGACACCTTTTGCAAACTCTTTGCCAAATGGTCGCTGTTCGCGTTCAGCGTGTTGAGCGTCCGGACAGCGGACATATTATTGACAATCTTCATCGCCATGATCCGCCGCCTCCCTTCCTAGAGCCATGCACACGAAAAGGAGAACGACCCTTCGGTCCTTCCCTGCTGACAATCCCACACGTTTGGCAAACTAGCAGAATGTCCCCCCCGAACAGACAAATGCTTTCATGATCTTTTCCTCCTTGAACCTGCGCCCCCCTGACGGCAGCGCATTCCTAATAAGCTGTTACCCTTTATATCGGTTGTTTTTACATAAAGCTTAAGAGGAAATGGAAAAATTTATCCCACGCCCCCACCTTGCGCATTTTGTCACAGCCCCGTTTTCGCTTGCCATTTCACTCTTCCATGAGGAAATCCACGATGTTCAGATTGCGGATCCCGTCGAAGTCACGGACATCCGAGCGGTCCATGGAGAGGATGACCTTCTCGTACTGGTCGGGAATGCTCTTCAAGGGGCGCAGGGCTTTCTTTCGCACGCCCGCGTCCTGCAGGCTGGGCTCCACCTGGTAGTAGATGCGC
>JAFSWY010000381.1 GCA_017444295.1 Selenomonadaceae bacterium
CGGGTTGCTGTTTGGGTCGTTCATGGTGAGGCCAATGCAGGAAACCGCAGGAGGCTTCCCACGATTGGCAATGAAGTTCAGGTGCAGTTCCACCTGAGGCTCGTCTTCCGCATCCGCATAGAACACCCCTGCCCGGTACATCTCCCCCCGGGCCTTCCCCTGTCCGTCTGGGACATAGGGGTTCACCACCGCAAAGAGCACGTCCATGAGCTTGGAGAGATCCATCTTCTTCGGATTGTAGACCACCTCAACGCCCATGTAGGCCTTGACCTCGCCTGAGGCAACTCCGGCGAAGCCAGCCGCGCCTTCGGCATTGATATATCCCGTCCTGGTGTTCACAATTCCCGGCAGATCCCGAAAGACCTCCTGCAGCTCGTGAAAGTCGCCGCCGGAAAAATAGATCTTTTTCGTATACATAGCTTTCCCTCACTCCCGCTCAGGATGGAAAATATCTACCTGCCGCATGGCGGCCCGCTTCACATCGAAGAGATTGATGAGCTCTGCCACAGCCTGGGTAGGGGAAATCGTCCCATTTAGCACCGCCTCCCGGATCTCCGGCATGCGCCCCGTCACCACGGCATCCTCAAAGAAGAGATTATGAAGATGCTCGTCAATCATGCTGTGCATCCAGTCCAAAAGCTGCCCATCCCGACGCTTCTTCCAGACACCGCTCTCCTTCGTCATCTTCTGGAAAGCCTGGATCACCTGCCAAAGCTCCTTTAGCCCTGTCTTTTCCAGTGCGGAGCAAAGATAAGCGTGGGTGGCCCAGCCGGGAGTAGCAGGGCGGATGTACTCGATCATGCGCTCGTACTCTCCCCTGGCAACCTTGGCCTTCACCAGATTGTCCCCGTCCGCCTTATTTATGACAATGGCATCCGCAAGCTCCATGATGCCCTTCTTTATCCCCTGCAGATCGTCCCCTGCTCCCGTGAGGACAATCAAGAGGAAGAAATCCACCATGGACCGCACCGTGGTCTCAGACTGGCCCACACCTACGGTCTCGATGATGATGACATCATAGCCCGCTGCCTCGCACATGAGCATGGTCTCCCGGCTCTTCCTGGCCACACCGCCCAAAGTTCCCCCGGCAGGGGACGGACGGATGAAAGCCTCGGGACGGCGGGAGAGCGTCCCCATGCGGGTCTTGTCCCCCAGGATGGAACCCCTGGTAACAGAGCTGGTGGGATCCACGGTGAGAACAGCCACCCGATGGCCCTCGTCGCAAAGCATGTTGCCAAAAGCCTCGATGGTCGTGCTCTTCCCTGCGCCCGGCACACCGGTGAACCCGATGCGAAGCGCCTTTCCCGTTCGTGGGAGAAGCCGCTGCAAAACCCTCTGCGCCTTGGCGAAGTGCCTGGGACTGTTGCTCTCAATGAGCGTGATGGCCCTGGAAAGGGTCATGCGGTCACCGTTCGCCACGCCCTCCACATAATCATCCTCGGAAAGCACCATGCGGCGCTTCGGCTTCATCTTCCCGCTCTGGAGCGCCGGATTGATGTTCCCCACCGTCGTGTCCTTGATGCCGTCAATGCCGCTCATGACGGAGCAGGCAAATTTCTCGTTGGGTTCTTCCGGCACCCAGCTGGGCTTTGATGTTGTGTATTTCTGCTCCATTCCAACCTCCTCTCTCATTCAATAAAGGAGCCCTCCCAAAGGGAAATACCGGGAAGGCTCCTTTCTCTCATTTCTCTCGAACTGTTATGCCTCAGCCATTTCCTCCTTGGCGCGATCCATGAGGAGGGTCAGAAGCTTGATGCCGGCCTCAGGGATGTTCGTCCCCGGTGCGAAGATCGCCACGGCCCCATGCTGGTACAGGTTGTCGTAATCCTGCACGGGGATGACACCGCCGATACAGACCATGATGTCCTCACGGCCCAGCTTCTTGAGCTCATCGACAAGCTGCGGCAACAGGGTGTTGTGCCCTGCTGCAAGGGAACTGAAGCCCACCATGTGGACATCGTTGTCCACGGCATCCTGGGCGGTTTCCTCCGGTGTCTGGAAGAGAGGCCCCACATCCACATCCCAGCCCATGTCGGCGAAGGAAGATGCAATGACCTTCTGGCCGCGGTCGTGGCCGTCCTGGCCCATCTTCGCGACGAAGATACGCGGGCGGCGACCGGTGAGCTTCTCGAACTCATCCGCCATGCCCCGCGCCTTGTCCAGCTCGGTCTTGTCCGTGAACTCGGAGGAGTACACACCGGAAATGGTATGGATGATGGCCTGGTAGCGTCCCGAAACCTTCTCCACTGCATCGGAAATCTCGCCCAGGGAGGCGCGAACCCTTGCCGCCTCCACGGCGCATTCCAGCAGGTTGCCGTTGTCGCGGCTCTCCGCTGCCTTGGTGATAGCCTCCAGTGCTGCGCGGACATCGTCCTCGTTGCGCTCCCGGCGAAGCTTCTCCAGGCGCTCTACCTGTGCATTGCGAACCGCCGTGTTGTCGATGGCGAGGATTTCCAGAGGATCTTCCTTCTCCAGACGGTACTTGTTGAGACCCACGATGGTCTCGTTGCCGGAGTCGATCTGCGCCTGACGGCGGGCAGCCGCCTCCTCGATGCGCATCTTGGGCAGGCCCGTGGAAATAGCCTTCGCCATGCCGCCCAAGGCCTCGACCTCCTGGATATGCGCCCAGGAGCGGCGAATGATCTCGTTGGTGAGGGCTTCCACATAGTAGGATCCGCCCCAGGGATCGATGATTTTGCAGACGCTGGTTTCGTCCTGGATGTAGAGCTGGGTGTTGCGGGCGATGCGGGCCGAGAAGTCCGTGGGCAGGGCAATGGCCTCATCCAGCGCGTTAGTGTGCAAGGACTGGGTGTGCCCAAGGGCTGCGCCCATGGCCTCCATGGCCGTGCGGGAAATGTTGTTGAAGGGGTCCTGTGCCGTAAGGGACCATCCGGAAGTCTGGCTGTGGGTACGAAG
>JAFSWY010000382.1 GCA_017444295.1 Selenomonadaceae bacterium
CTTAGTGGGGAGGAATTGAAATTCGTCCTCGCCCACGAGTATCTTCATGCAGGATTAAGGCATTATTACCGCTGCCAAGGGCGTGATGCCTATCTCTGGAATATTGCCTGTGACTATGTAATCAATGGCTGGCTTTGCGAAATGCACATCGGAGAAATGCCGGAACGTGGCGAACTTTATGATGAAACTCTCCGTGGGAAATCAGCCGAGGAAATATATGATATTATCGTCAGGGAAATTCGACGGTTTTCCAAACTGTCCACCTTTCGAGGTTATGGCAAGGGAGATATGATAGGAGGCAAACGAAGTTCAACAGGAGTGACATCTCTGGATGATTTCTTCCGTAGTGCCTTGCAGCAAGGCTTAGAATATCATAATGAATTTCATCGCGGATATATCCCCGCAGGATTGATTGAGGAGATACGCGCCTTAGCAATGCCGCCGATTCCTTGGGATGTGGAACTTGGCCTTTGGTTCGACCTGCATTTTGCCCCGCTTACGAAAACCCGCACTTATGCCAGACCGAGCCGCAGACAAGGGAGTACCCCGGACATTCCCCGTCCTCGTTATGTCGTTTCGGAAATGCCGGAGTACAGTCGCACCTTTGGCGTTGTGATTGATACTTCCGGCTCTATGAGCGCAAAACTCATTGGTTACGCTTTGGGTGCAGTAGCAAGTTACGCAGTTTCCAAAGAAGTTCCTTATGTTCGAGTTGTGTTTTGCGATGCCGATGCTTATGATGCGGGCTATCTTGCACCGGAAGATATTGCAGGCCGTGTTGAGGTAAAAGGTCGTGGGGGTACAATTTTGCAGCCGGGTATCGACCTTTTGACGGAAGCCAAAGATTTCCCCAAAAGCGCCCCAATTTTGATCATAACAGACGGATATGTGGAAAGCCGCATGACCATACATCGGGAACACGCCTTTCTTGTCCCACAAGGACATCACTTGCCTTTTCGGGCCAAGGGCAAAGTTTTCTACTTTCCGTCTAATGTTTCGTAAAGAAAACACTTTGTTTTATGTTTTTACATCGTTATGATACAAGGAGAATATCCATGCTCCATATCGGATGCCATCTCTCGTCGGCAAAGGGCTTTCTTGCCATGGGCAAGGAGGCTGTGGCAATGAGCGCCGACACCTTCGCCTTCTTCACACGCAATCCTCGTGGCGGCAAGGCCAAGGACATCGATCCCGCTGATGTCAATGCTTTTCTCGCCTTCCATCGGGAGTGCCACTTTGTAAAGCTGGTGGCGCACGCCCCATACACCATGAATCTCTGCGCCGCCAAGGAGAATATCCGCACTTTCGGTTTGGAAATGCTCACCGATGACCTTCGCCGTATGGAAGCCGTCCCCGGCAACTATTACAACTTCCACCCCGGCAGCCATGTAGGGCAGGGAGTCGAAAAAGGCATCGAGCTCATCGCCGATGGGCTGAACCAAGCCATGCTCCCAAGGCAGACCACGACCGTTCTCTTGGAAACCATGGCAGGGAAAGGCTCGGAAATAGGACGTAATTTTGAGGAACTCCGCGCCATCATGGACAGAGTGACGCTCAAGGATAAGTTGGGTGTATGCCTCGACACCTGCCATGTCTGGGACGGCGGGTATGACATCGCTGCCAATCTTGATGGAGTGCTTGCGGAATTTGACCGCATCATCGGCGTTGACCGCTTGAAGGCTGTCCACATCAACGACAGCTTAAATTCGCTCGGCTCCCACAAAGACCGCCATGCTCGTATCGGCGAGGGATGCATCGGTCTTGCGGCTCTGTCGGCTGTGACCAATCATCCCAAACTGCGCCATCTGCCCTTCATCTTGGAAACGCCCAATGACAACGAGGGATATGCCGAGGAGATTGCTTTGCTGCGGCAGCACTTCCAAGAATAGATGTTGCCGATAATTTCGCAGGATGAATCCGCCGCAGATGAAGTGGATATTGCTCGTCTTATTCCGTTGTTGAACAGGATTGCCTCGCTTTCCCTAGCCGAAATGGATGTCTGGCTTACAGACACCACGCTCACCCCATCTTTCAGACGTAGCATTGGCAAGGCTAAGAACCAGTGTTTTGATTTACAAGGCTACCCTCCGCGCACTTGGACAGCCGGAATATGTCCGTTTGCTGCCCAATCCCACCCAAGGGAGGATAAGCGCATATTCTGGCACTCCGTCCCAAGAGGTCAAGCCATAGTCGCAGACCGATTGGCTGACGTTGACCGCTGAAGGTGTATCGGGAATTGGTGACGGGAAAAGATTCAAGAAAAGGGCAGATGCTTTTCCAGCAAGTAGCGCACGTACTGCGCACTTGTGTAGGCGGCAAATTTCTGGAAGCGGTCGTCCTTTTTCTCACTGGCGAAATCACAAATGCTTTTCGCCACCAATGCCATGGGACGGGGCTCCAGGACATTTTCCGCCGCAAAAAAGACGGCATAGGACTCCATGTCCAGCCCTATCGTATGAGGATAGAGTCCCCGTATCTGCTTATCCACGAAATTGGCATTGGCAACGACGCTGCTGCCGCAAGCCAGGGGACCGATGTGCACACGGCATTCGTTGTCCGGCATGCCCACGGTATTCTCGACGATCCGTTTCATTTCGTCATGCAGGCGAATGGACATGGGCCGCGGCAAGAAACCGACATCGCCGAAGCGGATCTCTGACTCGTCGGGCCCCACGTACTTGCCCGTGGAGTAATCCCATACCACGTCGGGAACCAGCACGTCTCCCATCATCTGCTTTGCCTCGTCCCCCGTGCCTGCGGCAATTCCGCTCAGGATCAGGTAGCGGGGACGAAAAATTTCGATGACCTTGGTCGCCAAAAGGGTGTCCGCCGTCATGCCCATCACCTTTTGCTGCGCCGTGAGAACATGCAGTTCCCTGTCGCCCCTCGGCAAGATCGTCTCGTAATACTTCTGCGCGTCGCCCGGAACCACGCGACGCTTCCAGCTGTCAAAGACCTGCATCACCGCATTGGTCTCTGTCACCACCGCCGTCAGAATGACGGCATCGCTCTTGTACGAGTTCAACCGGCTTCATCCTCCCCCGCGCCAACGATGCCGAACTTGTCCAGGAACGCGCCGAGCAGGCGGGTGCAGACGGCTATCCGGTAGGTTACGCTGACCCGGTCCGGCAGCAGCAGGGGGGAAAGCCGCTTGGCGTAGGCATCCAGGAATTCCCCTTTCCGCTCTCCCGCCTCCTCGACGGTTTTGCCCAGCAGCATGCCCTCCAGGTCCGGGAAGCGAAGCGGCATCCCGTACACCGCGCCGAAAGCGGCGGCGAGCTTTTCGATCCTGCC
The DNA here is from genome assembly GCA_017444295.1 of Selenomonadaceae bacterium. Taxonomy (GTDB): domain Bacteria; phylum Bacillota; class Negativicutes; order Selenomonadales; family Selenomonadaceae; genus UBA3796. Next base: position 3,295 of record JAFSWY010000382.1, read on the forward strand.
CTTTTCTGCCGCGAAGATGCCGGCGAAGGAGACGCGGGAAATGGCCAGGGCATTCCTGCCGCCGACCTTTTCGTAGAAATAGTGTTCCAGCCCGTGCCTGGGCAGTATGATTTCCGCGATCAGCTCGTCCTCCCCGAGGTCCAGCTTCCGGTATCCCAGATAAAAATCTTGGACACGGACCATGCGCTCTCCCCCGGCGGAAACGATTCTCAGCTTCGCGTCAGCCGCAAGGAAGACGGGAACCGAGTCCGCCTTGCCGGCCCCGTTGCCCAGATTGCCGCCAAAGGTGCCGGCGTTCCGGATGGCGGGGGCGGCGATATGGGAGACGGCCTCCCTCAGGATGGGCGGCACGAATTCGCTCTTGAGGGCTTCAGCGAAGGTTGCGGCAGCGCCAATATGTATCGTCTCCGCATCGGCCGTAATTTCCCGAAGTTCCGGCAACCGTCCCAGAAAAAGGTAGGCTGCGTCCCTGCGGCCTTGCACCATCAGGTCTGTTCCTCCGGCATAGGGTACCACGCTTTGCGATGCGCGGATTTCCAATGCCTCCCGAAGAGTTCTCGGCCAAAATCCCTTTACCATAATCCGGCTCCTTTCTCCGCCGCTCGTTGAACGGCATGGACAATGGCATTGTACCCGGTGCAGCGGCAGATATTCCCGGACAGTCCCTCGCGGATCTCCTCCTCCGTGGGATGGGGATGCTCCGACAAGAGGGCTTCCGCCGCCAACGCCATGCCGGGGATGCAGAACCCGCACTGCACCGCTGTCGTCTCGGCGAAGGCGCGGCTCAGAGCGGCAAAGCGTTCCGTCTCGCGGTAGCCCTCCATGGTGAGGACGCTTGCGCCATGGACGGCGCCGACGGCCACGCAGCAGGAGTTCATGAGCTTCCCGTCGATGAGCGCCGCGCATGCGCCGCATTCCCCTTCCTCGCAGCCGCACTTGATGCTGGTGCAGCCGAAGCCGCGGAGCACATCCATAAGCCGGTCGGTTGCGGGCCCGTCATAGGAAACTTCCCGCCCGTTGAGACGGAATCGGATCGCGTCAATGGCTTCCATCCCGGTTCCTCCTCTCCTTTTGAAGCTCCTGCATGGTATCCTCGGCGGTAAAGGGGATATGGCATAGGCGATGGCGCTTCCCCAGTGCCTGCTCGACGGCGGCCACATAGGCCGGGGCGGCCCCCACCAAGGGTATCTCGCCGGCGCCCTTCGCGCCGTAAGGGCCCTCCGGGTAGGGATTGACGTGGAGGATGCCGGAAATGCGCGGCACGTCCTTTGCCGTGGGCGCCAGGTACTCGGAGAAAGTGTTCTGCCGGATCCTTCCCGACTCGTCCAGATCCATCTGCTCCGTGGAGGCATAGCCGATCCCCTGCACTAAGCCGCCCTCCATCTGCCCCATGAGGATGCCCTCGTCGATGGGCGTCCCCGCGTCGAGGCAGCCCGTCGCGTCCAGAACCTTGGTCCTTCCGGTCCAGGTGTCCACCTCCACCTCGATGGCCGTGACCATCCAGTTGTAGTCGGGATAGGGATCCCCCCGGAAGGCTTTCGGGTCAAATATTTCCGTAAAGCCGGGCTCCAGGTAATGCTCCTCCGCCTCCTGCTCCTCGCCGTCCCGCCAGATCTCGCGGAGCTTCGCGGCGGCGCGTCGGAGGATTTCCCCCATGACAAAGAGGGAACGGGATGCGTTGGTGGGACCGGAATCGGGAACCCGTGCGGTGTCGGGATGGCCGTAGTGCACCCGGCCGAGGGGAATGCCCAGCTCATAGGCCACGATCTTGGGGAAGGTCGTGCGAACGCCCTGCCCGATATCCCCGTTGGAGGCCAGAATCTCCACCGTGCCGTCCCCGTGCTTTCGAAGCTTCGCCGCGGCCTTTACCAGGTCGCGCTCCACCCCCGCGCCGGTCAGCCCGCAGCCGTGGGAGGAAAGCGACATGCCGATGCCCCGGCGATACCTGCCTTTTTGCGGCTTTTGATACGCTTCGCGCTTGCGCCGCAAATCGCATTTGGCATCCACCTTCTCGATCATGGCGGAAAGCGGCACCGGGAAATGATAGGTTCCCAGGGTGGAGGTCTTGTCCCCTTGCCGCAGGAGATGGGCTTTCTTGAAAGCGATCTCGTCCACGTCAAGGGATTGGGCCACATGGTCCATCATGCGCTCGGTGGCAAAGGCGATCTGCGGATCGCCGAAGCCCCGGAACGCGTCGCAGGGAACGGTGTTCGTCCGCGCCGCCCGGCCCCTTATGCGGATATTGGGGAAGGAGTAGACCGAGGGCGCGCCGACGACGGCCCGCCGCAGGACCGTTTCCGAGAGCGTCGAGTAGGCGCCCCCGTTGAGCAGGATGTCCCATTTTGCCGCCGTTACCCTGCCGTCCTTCACCGCCATCCTCACCCGGCAGATCGAGGGATGCCGCTTGTTGGAGCACTCCATGTCCTCGCGCCTGCAAAGCACGCAGCGAACCGGGGCGTTTGCCTTATGGGCCGCCACGGCCACCTGGGAGGCCAGGATGGAGGGGAAGGTCTCCTTGCCCCCGAATCCCCCGCCGGTCACGTCCTGCCGGAAATGCACCTTGTCCGGGCCTAGGGCCAGTGCGTCCGTCACCGCGTTCTTGACGTAGTAGGCGCATTGGGCGGAGCCATGGACGAACATCCCCCCGCCCGGCTCCGGCTCGGCGATCATGCCCTGCGGCTCCAGGTACAGATGCTCCTGGTAGCCGGTGGAGAACTCTTCCTCGAAGACCCGGTCCGCCTCGGCGAAGGCCTTCTCCATGTCGCCGTAGCCAAAGTCAAAGTCGACAAAGAACTCGGAGGCTTTCCGCATGTCCAGCACCGGCTCGAGTTCCTCATAGGTAATCCTTGTCCCGGAAACGAGCCGTTCCACTTCAACGATGGACGGGCCGACCACCATGCCGATGGGATCCCCGACATATTCCGCCGCATCCCGGCAGAAAACCGGAGTGTCGTCCTCGACAAAGCGAACCGCGTTCTTGCCGGGGACATCCCCGGCATCCACGTAAAAGTAGCCCGGGGGCAGTGGAGGCACCTCCACGCCGATGATCTTCGCCCTGGCCTTTTCGGAGCGAAGCAGCATCCCCTCCAGGATCCGGCGCCCGTCAGCGGCTTTTTTGTAGTCGCCGACATAAAGGCTCCTGCCCTCCATCTTGTCATCGTGATCCTTTTTCTTTACTGAGGCACTAATCTTTTTCATCCACAAACGCCTCCTTGGTGGGCAGGTTCAAAAGAATCAGGGCGGCAATGACGATGGCCATGCCCAGCATCATCAGGGATGTGGGCGTCTCGCCGAACAGCAGGAAGCCCAGAACCATGGCCGCCGCCGGCTCGACGGTGGACAGAATGCTGGCCTTGCCCGCATCCATATGAACCAGCGCCATAGAAAAAAACAGAAAGGGAAGCATCGCACCGACGAGGGAATTCAGCAGCAAGACCGCGGCCCCCCTGCCCCCATCCGCACAGAACACCTCCGCCGCCATGTGCCAGTCCGCAGGCAACAGGCACATGAGGGAAGCGATGGCCATGGAGTAAAAGGTCAGGGTCCAGGGATCGTATCCCTTGCCCGTGAGCTGCTTGCTGAAAATCCCGTTCAGCGCATTGAAGAGGCCGCTGGCCAGCCCAAAGACCAGCCCCGCGAAGGTGATGCTCATTGCCCCTTCCTCAAAGCCGAAGCCGCTTACAAGGATGCAGCCCAGGATAGCGAGAACCAGGGAAAAGACCTTTCTGCCCGTGATTTTTTCCCGAAAGGCGAAATAGGCAATGACCAGGGTATAAAGCGGGCACAAATCCAGAAGCACTGCGGACAGGGCCAGGGACAGCAGGTCGATGGCAGCGTTGTAGCAGTAGTTCAGCCCCACGGAGCCGCAAAAGCCGATGAGCAGGAAAAGGAGGGCATCCCTTTTCCGAAATCTCAGCAGGGCAGGGTTCCTCAGCAGGATGAACGCCAGCATCATGAGGGCAGCGGCCATCACCCGCGTCTCCATGATGGTGATGTTGTCCATGCCGTAATCGCGCATCAATATCCGCACAAAGCTGCCCTCGGATCCCCAGAAGACGCCCGCCAAAACTGCCAGCACAGGCGCCAGTTTTCCATATGTTTCACTCATGGCAACACCCCTTTATCCGAGTGAACCTGTTGGCAAAAATCAGCCAGATGCCGCAATGGGACTATTGCTCACATAACTGCGCTTTTCCGCCGGAATCTCTTCCCATTTGATTTCGTTCACCGGAATTCCCCGGTCAAGTCCCCAAGCCGCTGCAATGCCCGCCGCTTCGCCCATGCTCATGCAGGTGGGCTGGATCCTCACTGAAGCCTGGGCAGCAAAGCTTGCACTGATGCAACGTCCGGCAACGATGAGATTGGAATATTCATTGGTGACAAGCGCACGATAGGGAATCTCGTAATACTCACCCTTTTTCAGCTTCTTGCTGAGGTCAAGATTCACATCATGAATATCAATGGGATAAGCCGTTCGTGCCACGGCATCGGGGAAGTGCCTGGCTTCGGTGTATTCCTTGTCTGTCATGTAATACTTGCCCCGGATGCGCCAGGATTCCCTCACTCCCAGTACGGATGCCTCACGGCTGATATAGGCTTTCTCGAAGCCCGGGATATTCTTGATAAAGAATCCCGCCAAACGGCGCATCATCTTCCGTCCGAAAGCCACCGCCTTGCTGTAGGACACGGCATCCGTGGCACTGAAATCAAGGGGCGGCATCTCCGGGCAGTTCATGGACATGGTATTGTCTTTGCCCGCAATGGTAAAGGCCTGAATGTAGAGAATATCATCCTGGGCAAGTTCTCCACGGGCCACACCGCCCTTGAAGAATTCCTCCGTCTTCTTCCATTTGGCAAACTCAAAGTGCGGCGGCGGCAACTGGCTCCAGGTATCCTTCAGCTTCTTGGTGAAGAAGTTATAGGCCTTGTTCTCATCAATGCCTCCCATCTCAAAGCGGAAACTCATGGGCTGATTGCGCCCCGTTTTCGCCGATCCCTTTTCATGGGGAACACCCGCAAAACGGGACAAGGCTGCATCCCCCGTGGCATCAATAAAGACCTTGGCCTGAATCTTCGCCAGTCCCTCCAAGGTGTGGACCACGCAGGACGAAATCTCGCCCCCGCCTGTCTCAGCTCCTACCACCGATGCATAATAGAGGACGGTTACGCCGTACGCCTCGCACATCTCATCATAGACTTCCATCAGGACTTCCGGAATGTACTGTCCTGCCCCGCCTCCATAGAAGGTATCCGTCTCAATGCCCAGCAAGACCTTATGGCCTTTTCTCGTCATCCTTTCGTTTAACTCGTTGATGTATGGCGTGTCGCTGTCATAGGCAAAGGTGGGCATGCAGGGATAGACACAGCCCATAGTAGCAAGGCCGCCCAAAGCGATGCCCCGCTCCACCAGCACCGTCTTCTTGCCGTTCTTGGCAGCGGTGATGGCCGCTGCAGCCCCGGCAGGGCCTCCGCCGCATACACAGACATCTGCCGTCAGTATCGTGGGCAGACCTTCGCCGCTCGCTCCGACAGGCTCGGGAGCAGCCTCGGCGCTCCCTTCGGATGCTCCTGCCATCATGCCCACAGTGCCCAGACCCACCAGCTTCATAAAGTCACGACGGGAAATAGGAATAACAAATGATTTATCCATGAGAAACATAACCGCCTTTCTATCACAAAGTTTTTGTCGATGGCCAGGAAATCCGCCCGCCTTTTGCAGCCTTAAACACATACGGAAAGGCCTCCTGTCCGCCGATTCCTTTCCATCTGCCAAACTCCGGCTTCCCTTGCACCTGCTTCAGGCTGCGCATCTATGGTTTCATATATGGTTCCAGAAAGGAAAATACCCGTTGGAAATACTCCTGGGGGTCCGTCTTTTTGGCATCGGCATGTCCTGCTCCGGCCACAATGAAACTCTCCTTGGCAGGGGCGGATGAGGCTGCATATAGTTTCTCCATCATATCACAGGGCACCAGTTTATCGGCATCGCCATGTATAAACAGCATGGGCACCTCGGTATGGACAACGCTGCGCAAAGGCGCTGCGTCCGAAACAGCGGCCCCTGTCTTCATGCGGCTGACAATATCCACACAGTTCATCACGGGAAATTCCGGCAGCCCGAACAGTTTTTCCAGCTGCACCGTGAACATATCATAGGCGCTGGTATAGCCGCAGTCTTCAACGGCAGCTGCCACATTCTGCGGGTGCTTCGCCGTAGTCATCATCACCGTGGCTGCCCCCATGGAAATCCCATGCAGCACAATCTGTGCTGTCTCATCCCTCCGGGCGATCTCCTTTGCCCAAAGGGCAATATCATCACTCTCTTTTACCCCCATGGTAAGGTATTTTCCCTCGCTCAGGCCGGCAGCACGCAGATCCGGCGTGAGTACGTTGTAGCCACGCTTTATGTACTCTGCGGCGTAATCCCAGACAAACCTCTGGTTGCGCCCATATCCATGCACCAGGATGACCCAGCGTCTGCCGGGCTCTTCCGGTGAAAAATGGGTTGCCACAAGTTTCAGGCCATCCTGGGACGTTATCGTCCATTGCTCATTTTCAGCCTGAGGCTTGTCCGGTGGAACAAGCCCCTTCTCCACAATCTGTGCAGCGGCTTCCGGCATAGCCATGGGATCTTCCGGATTGCCCCGAAGCAGGGCATAATCTACAAAGCCGCTGCCAATGAAGTACCCTGCTCCGCCGATCAATAGCAGGAGTATAATGCACACGGCATAAAAGAATTTTTTGCTCCTAATAATTTTTCTTCCTCCTCCTCACAGATGTATTTAATATGAACCGATGAATTTTTTCTCGACATAAACATTCCCCCGCTCATCCTACCCTCCAGTTTTCCTTTATCTGCTGCCGTGGTAAATCCGTCTTCCAGAGGAACGTATGGAATCCGTGGGGCAGACCAGCACGCAAAGATGGCATCCCACGCATCTTTTGGGGTCAAGGACAGGACGGCGGCGCTCATCCAGGCGGATGGCCTGATGGCCTCCATCCATACAGGAAATCTCGCACCGGCCGCAGCCGATGCAGGTCTGCCGGTGGAACTTGGGATAGACGATGCTGTCCCGTTCCAGAACATCTGTGGTTTCACTAACGGAATCCAGAGCCAGGCCCACCACATCTCCTGCACGGCGGAAACCCTTTTCATGCAGGTAGTAATTGAGCCCTGCCTTCAAATCCTCAATGATGCGGCAGCCATACTGCATGACCGCCGTGGTCACCTGCACGGAGCCGGCCCCCAGCATCATGAATTCCAGGGCATCCTGCCAGGTTTCCACCCCACCCATGCCGCTAAGGTGCATGCCGGAGAGCTTCGGATTCTGCCCAAGCTCTGCGATGAAGCGCAGGGCAATGGGCTTTACGGCATTGCCGCTGTACCCGCCCACGGCAGATTTCCCCCTTATGGCAGGACTGGTGACATAGGTATGAAGATTTACCGACATCAGGCTCTTGATGGTATTGATGGCCGCCAACCCGTCAGCTCCCCCATTACGGGCCGCTTCGGCGGCCGGTCCCATAGAGGCCACATTGGGAGTCAGCTTGGCCAGAATGGGAATGCCGGCCCCACGCCTGGCAGCGGCAGTGAAACGCTCCACCAGGGCAGGCACCTGCCCGATATCCGACCCAAGACCACTCTCCATCATATTGGGGCAGGAGAAATTCAGTTCCAGCGCATCTGCCCCGTTTTCCTGACAGCGCCGTGCCAGTTCCTCCCATTCCTTGTCATCCCTGCCCATAATAGAGGCCAGAATGAATTTCCGAGGATAGTCCCTTTTCAATTGCTGAAAGATTTCCATGTTTTCCGGCACGCTATGGTCAGAAAGCTGCTCGATGTTCTTGAAGCCCATAATCCTGCCATCGGCACTGTGGATCGCCGAAAATCTTGGAGAAGCCTCATGTATGTCAAAGGCACAGATGGTCTTGAAAGCCGCCCCCGCCCAGCCCGCCTCAAAGGCGCGGGCACACATATCATAGGTGCTGGCCACCACCGAGGATGACAGAAGAAAGGGATTTTCCAGAGGAATGCCGCAAAGTTCCGTCTGCAGCGCCCTTTCGTCCTCCGGTGCCTTTACATCAAGTCTCGGCTGTACTTCCTCTGCCAAAAAGCCCATCATTTTTCTGACAGGAACCTCCCCGTGCTTCACGCAGGCCAATTCACAGGGCGCCCGACAGGAAGCACAGGCATTTTCCTCAGGCAGACGGGCTGCCGCACAATTCTCATTCGCAAACCAAATGCTCCTGAGCTGCCGGGAAGGCTCCAGCCCTCTGGGGCAGGCCTTGTCACAAGGAGCATCGCTGCAGAGGACACAATTCTGCATATACCTGCGCTTCGCTTTTTCTCCCAGATACATTTTAGCACCTCCTCACGGCTACATTCGAATGTGGTCTGGATTTATTTTGCCCCTTCCTCACTCGTATAGCTGCGCTTCTTCGCCGGAATGGCTTCCCACTTTACGGCATTGGCTGCAATGCCCTTGGAAATGCCCCAGGCTGCCGCAATGCCTGCCGCCTCTCCTATGCTCATGCAGGTGGGCTGGATGCGCATGGAGGCCTGCAGGATAAAGCTGGCACTGATGCAGCGTCCCGCCACGATGAGATTTTCGATCTCCTTTGCCACCAGAGAGCCATAGGGAATCTCGTAAAAGCCGCCCTTGGGCAGTTTCTCCGAAACCTTTTCCCCGTGGGCATCAATGAACCAGGCGGTACGGCATACAGCATCGGGGAAACGGCTCTGGTTATGGTAATCGTCCTCCACCAGATAATGTTTGCCGCGAATACGCCAGGACTCCCTGGCTCCCAGCATGGCCGCCTCGCGGCTGATGAAAGCATTTTCAAAGCCGGGCAGGTGACGGATCAGGTAATCTGCGATATGGTGCATCATCCGACGGCCATAGGCCACGGCTTTGCTGTAGGAAACCGGGTCCGAAGCCGAGAACTTCACGGGAATCTCAGGACAGTTCATGCTCATGACGCCATTCTTTCCAAGAATGGTGTAGCCCTGCATGTACTCCGCCTCTTCCTGGGTGAGCTCTCCCGTCTCCACGCCCTTGGCCATGAGCTCCTCCAGCTTGTAACGCTGCTTGCGGTGCATGGCCTCGGCTATCTCAAAATAAGGAGGCTTGGACTTGCACCAGTCCTCCTGCAGTTCCACAGCCACATGCTGGTAAAGCTGGTCGATATCTATGCCTCCCATTTCAAAACGGAAGGAAAGGGGCTGGTTCTTCCCGGTTTTTTCATAGCCCCGTTCATAGGGAACACCGGCGGAACGGGAGAGAAAAGCATCCCCTGTGCTGTCAATAAAGGTCTTGGCACGAATGGCCGCCAATCCTGCAATGGTCTGGATGATGCAGGCCGTAAGGGTGCGCCCCTCCACCACCGTATCCACCACCACGGTCTGGAAAAGGACTTCCACCCCTGCCTCGGCGCACATCTCATCGTAGATGAGGGTCAGTATCTCGGGATTGTGCCAGGTCTGCTGGGTCACGCCGTCAAAGGGTTCAATGCCATGCTGGCGAAGACGCTCCTTCACCTCTGCCACATAGGGAGTGTCGCTGTTCGGGGCATGGGTATCCATGAAGGGATAGACGCACCCCAGCACCGCCAGGCCTCCCAAGGCCACCCCACGCTCAACCAGCACGGTTCTGGCACCGTTCCTGGCCGCCATGACAGCCGCTGCTGTTCCCGATGGGCCGCCTCCTGCCACGCACACATCCACAGAAAAAAGCACGGGGATTTCCTTGCCGGCGTAGGCCATGGTTCCGTTTGCTCCGCCTCCGGCAGCATTCGCTGTGCCCTGCCCGCCTATGCTGCCTCCTGCCAGGACACCTGCTGCGGCCATGCCCGCCATTTTCATGAAATCACGGCGGGAAATAGGGATTGAAAAAGACTTTTCCACGATAAAACCTCCTCGTATGCATCAAAAACTCCTATTGGCTCTTATTCCTTACTCACTTTATCAAATTCACCAATGCGCATATTTTGTATAATTCGCCACAATGGTTGAATTTTCCTTTTTATACCGATGGATATCGTCTCAAGCCTGTGCAAATACCCACGTCGAAACGCCTATCCCCACTTTCCCGGCTCCAACCATACCTTCTTGCCATAAAAGGAAATGCCGTACTTCCAGACTTCCTTCACCCCTTGCTGGGAGAGCTCTGTGATATAGGCTTTCTCCTCAATCTGGCGGAGGGCTTCCTTTGCCGCTCCCTCCATGGCCTCCCCGGATTTTGCGGACTTCAGCTCCAAGATGATCCCCGGCGCACCATCCTTCAAGGGGAAAAAAGCAATGTCGAAGCGTCCATAGCCGCTCTCCCGGTTGGAGGATACACGATAGGAACCACTCATGAGGACAGCGAAGCCCAGCATAAGCCCATGGTAGAAATTCTCCGGGTTGTTGGCGGCATCGTGATAGCTTACAATGCCCGTCAGGATTTTCTGCAGACGGTTCTGGAAGGTAGGCGCATCGCCCGACACCATGGCACGGAGCATGTGACGTAGCTGGATACTGTCCGACCTCGTAGCCATCCAGCCGAGGATTTCCTTCTGATAGACCATGCGGATCTCCTTATTGGGGATCAGCAGCTTGCAGCAGGGAAGCTCCTCCCCCGTGGGATCCCAATAGGCTTCCACGGCTTTCAGGTAGCCCGTGGTGAGCATCATCATGTAGAGAGCATTGCTGCTTTCACGGATATCCGAATAGATGACCCCCTCGTCAATGACAGCTTCCACGGGGATTTCCTTCATGAGCCCCTCCAATTCCTTCTGACGGTCCTCGTCCACATGTTCCAACAGGACATGAAG
>JAFSWY010000383.1 GCA_017444295.1 Selenomonadaceae bacterium
CATCAGGGGAGAGATGAGCATGGCACCGATGATGACGGCGGTGCTGTTCATGTTCAGTCCGATGGAAGCGATGAAAATGGCCAGAATCAAAATGCACATATTGGTACCCTTGAGGGTGCCCCCGGAACGGATGCGCTCCGCGATTTCCTCAAGGGATGCCCGGTCTTTTTGCAGATCAAACAAGTCTGCCAGAATTGTTTTGAGCATGTTATCCATCATAAGTTTCCTTTCATTTTTCGTGAACGGTCTACATTTCTCCATTCTTCGCTCTCTTTTCGCAAAGAGCATTCTGCAAGGCGGCAAAGAGTTTTTCCGTGTCAATGGGCTTGGCAATATGGCCGTTCATTCCAGCATCCAGCGCCGTCTTCCGATCCTCGTCGAAGGCATTGGCGGTCATGGCCAATATGGGGATGCGAGAAAGCTCCCGTCCCCTGAATGCCGCTGACGGTGGAAGTCCGCTCACGCTCAAAGGCATCGAACACTTTTTGCGCAAATTCCTCCGACATTCCAATCCCCGTGTCCCTCACGCGGAATTCGAAGAGGGCTCTTTCCTCGTTTCCTTTTTCGGGAACGGAATCCTCCTTTTGGCGGAGCGTGACAGAAACACTTCCCCCCGAGGGCGTGAACTTGTAGGCATTTGACAGGAGGTTCAGGAGCACACGGGCAAGGCGCTTGCCGTCGCAAAGGACAACAGGATTTTTCACTTCCGTCCAGTCGGCAGTGAATGCGATGCCCTTTGCTTCCATTTGGGCATCAAAAATTCCTTTGACATCTTCCATAACCTTGAGAAGATTCGTAACAGAGATTTCCAGTTCCGTCTTTCCGCTTTCGATGCGGCTCATTTCCAACACATCGTTGATAATATCCATCAGCTGATGGCTGGCGGCTTCAATTTTGTCCATGAACCCGCTGAGCTGCTCCAGAACATTGCAATCGCAGGTTTGATGCTTATAGCTGTCACAAAGAGCCCTGGTCTGCTTGGAAAGCTCTACATAGCCGATAATGGCATTCATGGGAGTGCGGATGTCATGGGACATATTGGAGAGAAAGGCCGTCTTGGCGCGATTCTCGTCCTCGGCCCGAAGAATCTTCAGCATCAAGTCCTTTTCCCGCCGTCGCATCACTGTCAGGATATTGGCCATGAGAAAGAGAATCAAGACGATGATGCCCATCTGGAGCATGCTATGCTCGGTCAGGGCAGCCGATACCTCATGATTCCCGGAGCCAAGCACCCGAGCCGCCAAGTCCTCGGTGGCTTGGCGTATCCACATGGCGGTAGAGAAAAACGCCAGGAACAGAATCATGATGCACATGGCAGCAGATTTTCCGAAACGATCCCGACGGTCGTTCTTGAAAACGTACCAGTAATAGATGAACCCGCCGACGCTCCACGCCACCAAAAGAGCGTAGGACTCCGCATGCAGATCGCTGCCCAGGAGAAAATTGGGGATAATCGGGCAAAAGAAAAAGAACAGGGAGACCATCACGCCGAAACCGCCGGCCAAGGAAAGCCCCACAGATCCTTCCTTCCGCGCTTCCCGGAAACTGCACAGGGAAGCATAGCCGTAGGCGATGGATGCGCTGATGGTGGTGATATCCGTGAGCCAGGCGATGGAAGTCCTCCCAAGAAACGGCGAGACCAGGGATAACGCCAACACGAGGAACAATGCGTTTTTCGGTACTCCCCTGACATCCGTCCGGCAGAAATACTCCGGCAACAGGGAGTCTTCCGCCATGCTTTTCAGCAGATTGGCCAGTGTGCGGTAAAACACCAAGAGACTGGTGGAGAGAGCCGAAAGGACAGCCACCCCCAGGCATCCTGTCCCCACATTCCCCATCACTTGCCATGCGCTGTGAAATACCGGAAGCGAATGGATTCCCTGTAAATTTGGCAAATCGGAAATATAGGAAACCCAAGAGGTATATGGCTTAATCTGAAAGCCACACCTATCGACAGCTATGAACCAAAGAACTGCATGAAATAAAGCTACAAATCTATCCATCTCAAAACACCTCTCTGATAGCACCTGCGACATCAGAGAGGTATTCTTTCTTACATGTTGCTAAAGATCTATCGGCAAATCTCCGCTATAAGCTGTTCCTTCACCCCTGCGCGGATATTGTTCACCCGGCCTACCCAGCCAAGGGGGTCTCTCGCTTTCAGTTCATCATCTACACCTTCCCGCTCCATCTGCCGCTCCACCAAATCCCAGATACTCCACCTCATCCCCTTCCGACACGACTGGCAGCGTCGGCTCCGGCTCTTTTTCTGTATCTTCGAGGGATTGCTTGGCGGGGGCAAGAGCGGCGCATCCATGCGCCTGCCCCCGCACTTGCGCTTCCTGCGCATTGCCATAGACGGCCTTCCAGCCGATTTCCGTCACTGTCCGGCCTTTGCCCACGAACTGCTCCCCCATGTACCCCATTTCTGTCCGTGCCTCTGCTATCAGTAAAACCATGGGAAAGAAGCTGGCTCGCGTGAGTGTTCTA
>JAFSWY010000384.1 GCA_017444295.1 Selenomonadaceae bacterium
CAAAAATTGCATAGTTTTGTGACTCAGTAGCTCAGTTGGATTAGAGTATTTGACTACGAATCAAAGGGTCGGGGGTTCGAGTCCCTCCTGGGTCACCATCATGGGTAGGTGGCCGAGTGGTTAAAGGCAACAGACTGTAAATCTGTCATCTTCGGATTACGATGGTTCGAATCCATCCCTGCCCACCACGAAAAGGCAAGCGTCGCGAAAGCGGCGCTTTTTTTATAGGAAAAAGGTTTTTTGGCAGGGATGTCGAATTCGAATAAGGAAGGCAGGTGAATGTGGTGGATGGTGCGAAGACTCTCCCAAGATACGATGCAGCCTTGCTGGGGGTGCAGAAGGGCTTCGCTTCTTTGGGGAAGCGGCTGTTCTCCTTGGAGAAACAGGTATTGGCGGCCCATGCGATGCTGGAAAGAGTTGAGGCATTATCCAAGGATGCCCTGGCCTTTTTGGAGGATATCCGGCCATTGGCAAATCGTCATTTCGTCAAAATGAAGAATAAGAAAGTATGGTTTGATCGTGCCAATGCAGTGTTGTTCCCGATGTTTGAGGCGGTGATCCTGCCTGTCTTTGATACCTCGAAACAACCGGCGCGTTCTTATCGGGGGCTGGATTTTGAGGGATTCCATTTTGTCCCGATGACCCAGAGGGAATTTCGGAAGAGCTTCATGGCCAATACCGGAAATCCTTACCTGCAAAACACTGGAGGATTTTCCCATTTTCCGGAGAACGTTTACAATACCGTGATACTGACGAAAGAACTTCGCGGCAAGGAGTCCCATTGGTGCTGGGTGAATGGGCGTGATGGCTGGTACAGCAGCGGGGGAAAGATCGCCCTTGTGCCGGTCTGCCGTCTGCATGAGGAGGACAGCCCCGGCATGGAGGCGATGCAGGCAGTCCATGCCTGGTTTTCCAAGGATCTGGTTCCGGATGGGTTGAATGCGGAATATACGGGGAAATATGAGGAACTGCTGCGGTTATGGAAAGCAGGGTATCTTGTCTTTGATGGAAAGGACATTCTGGTAAAGAAGAAAAGCTTTTTGCGGGATGTCCTTTTTGGGAAGTTCAGGCAGTCTGTTTTTGGCCATGTATTTGATTTTGCCGCAGAGCTTGAGTCAGTGCGGCCCCAGGAAATTCCGGTGCCTGCCGCGAGGAAAAAGAGCAGCGGCAATGGCGGGATTTTGGCAAGACGCAGCGGAAAGGGGAACGGAGAGCTGTTGATGGATGAAAAGAACAGGGTTCCACTGACCCGGGAGATGCTTGAGCATGCAAAGTACCCCCACAAGGTATATTATGATGGGAACCTGTTGGTGGATATCTTTGTCTCGGTGAGCGGGAACTATGTGCAGGGCTATGTCGCTGCGGGCATCTATCGGGTAGCCAGCGTGAATCTTGCAGGGAAGACAATCCTGCTGTACCACACCGAGAGCGCAAAGCGGCTGTTTCAGAGAAATGTGGCGTTTCATTCGGCTTTCGAGACCTTTTCTGTTCCTTTTCACCATGTGTTTGTTTCCAGGGATCTGCAGACCGGCTCCCAAGAGAAATCCCAAGGGGAAGGTACGGATGGGAAAGCCGGGCCGGATGAAATCGATTGGGAGGCATTGGCGGTCGACCTCAAAAAGGGGCAGGAATCCTTGGCGAATCGGCTGCTTGTCCTGGAGCAGCAGATGAAGGAATTGAGGAACATCAAAGATCCTGCCCCTGCATCGGCAAGTCCTCCCAGGCCGACGCAAAATACGAAGCCGGGCCGGGAAAGCCCTCCGCCCCGGCGGTCGCCGTTTGCTGCAGCGCCTCCCAAGGCAGGCGGGGCGCAAGGCATGCGCGATGTTCCAAGGACTGCCCCGGGAAGGCGGCCTGTTGCAGGAAGAAGGCCCCCTTTGCCGGAGACGGGGAATACCCCGGACAAGCGCAAATGAAAGTTCATAGGAAACACTGATTAAATGAAGTCGTCCAGATTGGCGTAGATTGCGTGTTCCTCCCAAGGAGACAAACCGCAGTCATAGTGGTGCTATGTCGAGGATTTGTCGACACAGGGAGGACATGCAAGATGCGTCAAGATGGGCG
>JAFSWY010000385.1 GCA_017444295.1 Selenomonadaceae bacterium
AGGGGAGGGCACGGTGGTCTTCGATGAGCCCATGCGCATCCGCGAACAGATCAAGAGCATCGTGAAGGAGACACCGGAACTGAAAAAGGTCCTGTTTCGTTGGGAAGACCTGCTGGAAGCCGCGGGGGAGTGCAACGTCATCTATTCGGCCTTGATGCTCCAGCAGGTGCATGGAGCGGAGCCGGAGCATACCCTCAGCGTGACGATGATGAACATGATGCCCTTCCGGCGCCAGATGGACGTGCTGGAAAACGAGATTTCCCGATGGCTTTCCCAGAAACAGAGGGTACTCCTGCTTTTGGGGGATCGGCAGAAGGCGGAGGCATTGCGGGAGACACTGGCCAGGAAGCGCATTCCCTCCTCCCTTGTTCCCGAGGGGCAGGAGCTTTCCGATAAGCTGGTGAACATCCAGCAGGGCGCCATCCGGAACGGTTTTGAGCTTGCTTCCGCACGGCTGGTGGTGGTAACGGAGCGGGATATCTTCGGCCATGCAAAACGGCGCGTGGAACAGCGTTCTTCCCAGGGAGAGAGGATTTCCCATTTCCGCGATATCAAGCCCGGGGACTATGTGGTCCATGTGAACCATGGCATCGGCAAGTATCTTGGGGTTGAGACACTGGAAGTGGGAGGCATCCACAAGGATTACCTTCATATCAAGTACGGCGGGGATGACAAGCTCTTCGTGCCGACGGACCAGGTGCATCTCCTGCAGAAGTACATCGGCTCGGAGGGGGAGACGCCCCGCCTCCATCGCATGGGCGGAACGGAATGGGCCAAGGCGAAGGCCCGGGCAAAGGCGTCGGTGGAGGATATTGCCCAGCATCTCATCGAGGTTTATGCCAAACGCAAGGATGCCAAGGGATTTGCCTTTTCGCCGGATGACAGCCTGCAGCATGAGTTTGAGGATGCCTTTCCTTATGAGGAGACGGCGGACCAGAGGAAGGCCATTGAGGAGATCAAGGCGGACATGGAGAAGGAGAAGCCCATGGATCGCCTTCTTTGCGGTGATGTGGGGTTCGGCAAGACGGAGGTGGCTGTGCGGGCGGCCTACAAGGCTGCCATGGACGGCAAGCAGGTGGCGGTGCTCGTGCCGACCACGGTTCTGGCGCAGCAGCATTACCAGACATTTTCTGCCAGGTTCATGGACTTCCCGCCGAAGATCGATGTCATCTGCCGTTTCCGCACGGCAAGGGAGCAGAAGGCGACCCTGCAGAAGGTGGAGGAGGGGAAAATCGATATCCTCATCGGCACCCATGCGATACTGAACCAGAACAAGGTGCATTTCAAGAATCTGGGGCTCCTCATTGTCGATGAGGAGCAGCGCTTCGGCGTGAAGCAGAAGGAGAAGATCCGAGGCCTCGCGGCGGGGATCGATGTGCTTACCCTGTCCGCCACGCCGATACCGAGGACCCTTCACATGTCCCTGGTGGGCGCGAGGGACATGAGCCTCATTGAGACGCCTCCGGCGGAGCGCTTCCCGGTGCAGACCTATGTCATCGAGAACAATGACGGCATTCTGGCGAATGCCATCAAACGGGAGATGAAGCGGGGCGGGCAGGTCTATTTCGTCTATAACCGCGTGGACAGCATCGACAGGATGCGGGCGCATCTGGAGGAGCTCGTTCCCGATGCGCGCATCATGACTGCCCACGGGCAGATGCCGGAGGAGCTTCTGGAACGGGTGATGATGGATTTTTACGAGGGACGCTATGACATCCTTCTGGCGACAAGCATCGTGGAAAACGGGCTGGATGTGGCCAATGCAAATACCATCATCGTCTACGATGCCGACCATTTCGGTCTGTCCCAGCTTTACCAGATGCGGGGACGGGTGGGGCGTTCCCATCACATGGCCTTTGCCTATTTCGTCTATCAGGCGGACAAGGTTCTCACGGAAACTGCGGAGAAGCGATTGCAGTCCATGAAGGAGTTTGCGGAGCTCGGCGCGGGGTTCAAGATTGCCATGCGGGATCTTGAAATCCGTGGTGCGGGCAATCTCCTGGGAGCGCAGCAGCACGGGCATATTGCCAGCGTCGGGTTTGAAATGTACTGCAGGTTGCTGGAGGAGGCCGTGGATGCCTTGAGGGAGGGCAAGCCTGCCGCACCGGAGGAGCAGGCCGATCCTGTGATCGACTTGCGGACGGATGCCTATATCGATGGGGGCTACATTGCGGATGCCATGCATAAGATCGAGCTCTATCAGCGCATTGCCGCAATCCGAAAGAACGAGGAGATACGGGATTTGCTGGATGAGCTCATCGACCGTTTCGGTGAGCCCAGCGCGAACATGATGAATCTTCTGGCGGTGGCCCGCATCAAGAACTATGCACGGGATATCGGTGTGAAGTCCATTGTGGAGAAGCCCTCCATGCTGGAAATCGTTTTGCAGGACAAGCCGAATTTTGCCGTGAAGGGCATGGTGAAGCTGGAGGATACCTTTGGGCGGAATCTCAGGATGTTGCCCGCCCAACACGCGATGCAGTTCAGGCTTCTGCCGGCCTACAAGAAGAGCATCACGGGATTCGTCACGAGGGTGCTCATGATGCTGTCGGGGGACGAGAAGGCATTTCAGCCGAGGAAAAACAAAAAAGTGCTGGCATGATGTTATGGGAGGTTGTCATATGGCAGGAATCAAGGTTGTGGGCCTGGGCCCGGGGAGATTTGGGCTCATTACGCTGGAGGCATGGGAGGCAATGAAGGGAGCCGGGCATCTGCTTTTGCGGACAGCTGTCCATCCCACGGTGAAGGACCTCAAGGCGAGAGGGATAAGGGTGGATTCCTATGATGAGTTTTACGAGAAGGCCGGGGATTTTGCATCCTTGTACCAGCGCATGGCAGAGGATCTCATTCATCGGGCCCAGGCAGGGGAAGACATCGTCTATGCGGTGCCGGGGAGCCCCTTGGTGGCAGAGCGCACGGTTGTCCTTTTGCGGGAGATGGCGAAGGAGGCAAAGGTCGCGCTGGAAATCCTGCCGGGTATGAGCTTTTTGGATATCATGTATACGCGGCTTTGCATGGATCCCGTGGAGGGCCTTGCCATTGTGGATGCGTCGGACCTGGACAGGCTCATCCATTGCCAGGATTTTCCTTTGCTGGTGACACAGGTTTATGACCAGCGTGTTGCCTCGGATGCGAAGATCATGCTGCTGGAGCTGCTGCCGGATGAATATGAGATCATCTATGCCCATAATCTTGCCCTGCCCGATGAATCCATCCGCAGGATTCCCTTGTTTGAGCTTGACCGGCAGCCGGATCTGGATCATCTGACAAGTCTTTTTATACCAAGATATATAGAATCTGCGTAAAAAGTATCCAAAAAGAAGTTTTTTCATCGAGTTTTTCGTCTTTTTTTTTTCAAGGCCTTGATTTTTCAATGCTTTTCTGTTACATTTTGGTGGTGGACAGGAACGACGCTGTTTTTGGCGGAGCCGATCCATCGTATCAAAAAAAAAGGAGGCTACGATCTTGAACAAAACTGAATTAGTAGCTAAAGTGGCAGAAAAGGCTGGCTTGACGAAAAAGGATGCAGAGAAGGCAGTGAACGCATTCTTTTCCAGTGTGGAGGATGCTCTTGTCGAGAATGACAAGGTGCAGATCATCGGCTTTGGCACCTTTGAGGTGAAGGAGCGCGCTGCTCGCAAGGGCCGCAATCCCCAGACCGGTGTGGAAATCGATATTCCGGCTTCCAAGAATCCGGTATTCAAGGCTGGCAAGGCCCTGAAGGATGCTGTCAATAAGTGATAATGGATTTGCCTGTGAGGCCGGGTTCGCGGAACCCGGTCTTTTTTGGCGGCAGGAGAGGATAGCTTGTCAGAGGATATGATGGGAAAACGGGTGCTTGTCACGGGAGGCACTTCCGGCATAGGGCTCGCTGCTGCGGGGATGTTCCTGGCACGGGGGGCCAGGGTCGTGATGGCGGGACGTTCCGCAAAGCGGGGAGAGTCTGCACTGGCCGCTCTTGCGTCCTTGGAGAGAGACCGGGCGGAATTCTTTTCGGCGGATGTCGCCTCCGCTGCCGGCTGCCGCAACCTGGTGGAGGCAGCCGCAGGATGGCTGGGGGGCATTGATGTGCTGGTGAACTCGGCGGGCATTTATCTGGAACGCCCAATCGAGGATATGACGGAGGAGCTTTTTGATGAGGTCATGGCAGTGAACGTGAAGGGAACTTATTTCATGTGCCGCTATGCCGTGCCCGAACTCAGGAGGCAGGAAGGTGCCTCCATTGTCAATGTGTCCTCGGATGCCGGTGTCCATGGCAACTATGGCTGCACGGCCTATTCTGCCTCCAAGGGCGCGGTGACGCTGCTCACGCGGTCCCTGGCCCTGGAACTTGCCAGTTTCGGTGTGCGGGTGAACTGCGTCTGCCCGGGGGATATCCTGACGCCCATGACGGAGGCGCAGCTGGCCCTGGGAGAAAACCGGGAGGAGATGCTGCGGGAGATGCAGTCGGTGTATCCTTTGGGGCGCATCGGGACGGCTGAGGAAGCCGCGGCGGTGATCCTCTTTCTTGCCTCTTCTGCCGCTTCCTTTGTGACAGGGGCGGCCTGGGGTGTCGATGGAGGGGTTACGGCATGACGAAGAAACGAAAGTTCCTCATTATGACAGCCTCCATCGGTTCGGGGCACATACGGGCAGCGGAGGCGGTGGAACGGGAACTCCGTCGGCAGTTCCCGGGGGACGATATCCGGGTCGTGGATTTCATGTCCCCCAAGACATCGGTATTCCATGGGATGCTCAAATCCCTTTATCTGAGGATGCTGGATTTTGTGCCAAATCTGTACGATGTTTTCTATAAGGTATCCGGTGGCGGTTCCAGCGGGGTTTTTGCGCAGACCATGTTTGCTGTGGTTATGTGCCATACCATGTGCCGCATTGTGAAGGAGTATGGTCCGGATGTCCTCATCTGCACGCATCCCTTCCCGGAAGGGGCGGCGGCATTGGCAAGGCGTCTGGGACGGCGCGATAAGTTTTTGCTGGCGGCGGTGCTCACGGATTATTCCCTGCACCAGATATGGATTTACCCAAAGGTGGACCTGTATTTCACGGCAACGGAGGAAATGCGGGAGGGGCTTCTTGCGAAAGGTTTTTCTCCGGAGCAGGTTTTTGCATCGGGGATTGCGGTGGCGGAGAATATTCGGGAGGCGCCATCCAGGGAGGAGGCCCGCCGGAGCCTTGGGATGGATGCGGATGCAAAGGCAGTCCTTCTCATGGGGGGAGGTCTTGGCCTTGGGGGGATACAGGAATCCCTGAAGGACATGGAGCGGATAAAGCGCCCGCTTTCCCTGATGGTGATTGCCGGACGTAATCTGGAGCTTCAGCAGAAGGTGGAGCAGTTTGGCAGGGCCTCCCACCATGAGGTCAAGGTATGGGGATACACGGACAGGGTATACGAACTCATGTCGGCGGCGGATATCCTCATCACGAAGCCGGGGGCTCTCACCATGAGTGAGGCCTTCGTGCTGGGACTTCCCATGCTGCTCCATGAGCCGATTCCGGGACCCGAGACGGAGAATGCAGTGTATGCATCAGACCATGGGGCGGCAGTATGGGTGCATCATGGCGAGTCCATTGCGGAGGCCGTGGAACAGATTCTCTTTGATGAGGAACGGCTGGGCTCCATGCGGCGGCAGGCCCTTTCCTGTGCCCGCCCCCATGCGGCCCGTGATATTGTGGGAGTGCTGTCCTCTTTGCTTGTCGACAGGCACTCTTGAGCAGAAAATTTCATATATTTTTTTTCGGGCAGAAGGTTTTTGGGTGTTTGCATTGAAATATATAGAGAGAAGTGGACGTGTTTATAAGTATTACACCAATAGTGGGCTTGGTGATGGATATGACAGTGACAAAGTTGCAACTCAGTGCAAACAAGAAATTCCTTTGCCCAAAGTGCGGACGGGAACTCGGCCTGATTGAAGGCGGTGCTGTGGCCGTTGTGGGCGGGAAGGTGGACATGAATGCCATTCTGCCGAAGCATACCTGCGAGTCTTGCGGCGTATACTACCAGGAACTCTTGAATTCCGGATATTATGATGAGTTTCCGCTGCCCAAGCAAGAAAAGCCGAAGAAAGTCTTGAAGACGGGCGATCTCCAGCCGATGGAGCTCAAGCGGGGATCCGACGGGAAATGTACCTGCCCGCGTTGCGGCGAGCGCATGGATTTTGTCGAGGGACAGCCGGTCAGGATTGTCAATGGCAAGCCGGATATGGAGAATGTGATGGATCACTTCGAATGCCATTACTGCAACTCCGTCTATCGGCGCATTGCGACGACGAACTATTTCCAGTGGTCGGAGAAATAATTCGGGAAACCACTTGCAGAAACGCTGAAATCTCTGTATCATATATTGGGATGGTTGGTTGGCGTTGCTTGAAGGAAGTGTCTTTATGGAAAAGCAGGAGAAAAAGAAGGGTTTCGATTGGTTCCTGCCCATAATCGTGTTGATTGTCATCTATTTTTCGTCCCTGCTGATCTCCCAGCAGTTTTATCTGAACCAGGTAAGCCGGGACCAGTCGGCGGCTGATTTGCGCCTGCAGGCGGCGCAGCAGGAAAATGAGGCACTGCGTCAGGAGCGGGACAGGCTGGAAGATGCGGGCTATGTCGAACGCATTGCGAGGGAGGATCTTGGACTGACAAGGGCAGGGGAGATACCGTACAGCCCTGTGAAGAAAAATGGAAAGTGATTTTTTGATGCCATCAAAAGGATGCCATCAGGATATGTTGTGTTTTGACGAATCTATCTAAGGGGAGGAAGAATTGTTTTGTCTATTGAAGTAGGCAGTGTGATGGAAGGCGTTGTCACTGGCATCACGAATTTTGGTGCCTTTGTTGAACTGCCGGAGGGCAAGGTGGGACTTGTCCACATATCTGAGGTTGCTGACGTCTATGTGAAGGATGTCCATGATTTCCTGAAGGAGCGCGACCGGATCAAAGTAAAGGTGTTGAGCGTTGATGAGAGGGGCAAGATAGGCCTTTCCATCAAGCAGCTTCAGGAGAAAAAGGAAGAGGCGGCGCAGCCGGGACAGAATTCCTCTCCCCGCCCGCAATATGGCGCACGGGATTTTCGCAAGCAGGGGCGCTATGGGGGCGGCAATCTTTCTGCCTCCTTTGAGGACAAGCTCTCGAAGTTTCTCAAGGACAGCGATGAAAGGCTGACGGATTTGCGCAGGAAAACGGACTCGAAGCGCGGGGGGCGTGGATCGCGCAGATCGGATTGATATTTGGCACCTGACCGGGGTGCAGGCATGGGGCGTGCGTGGCGCGCCCCTATTGCTGTACATTTGAGGAGATTAAGGATGCTGCGGGAGGTAGAGCGGTTCTGTCGTGAGCAGGGGGTGATCCGTTCGGGGGAGGGCATTGTCGTAGCCTGTTCCGGCGGGGCGGATTCCATGGCACTGGTGCAATGGCTCATGGAGCATCGGCAGCAATGGAAGCTTCGCCTGTGCGTCGCCCATTTCG